>JAGWBL010000129.1 GCA_021295935.1 Pseudomonadales bacterium | reverse complement strand
GTTGTCGCGATTCCCTCCAGATCCGGTGGTACATTGCGATTCCAATGGTCAAGTCGGTTGCAACACTAGTGGGCAGGAGATTGATGAGAGGAACAGCGCTGGGGCTTGTGCAATTGCCAGGGTCGACTGGAACGAACGGATTCCTGCCCATCCAGCCAGGCTTGGCGATCTGGGCGGATTGGGTGCAACGGGCGATCGCCGTCCTCGGATTGGCGACCTGGATGTTAGTGGGCTCCGCCAGTGCTGACACCGCGGAGGAAGAAGGCTCCGAGGCTGAATCAACGGTCGAAGAAGCCGCGGAGGAGTCAGAACCCGATGCCGAGAAGCCGCTGGACGAGTCTTTCTCGGACTTGTTTGGCGAGGACGAAGAGTTTGAACTCGAGGAGATCTTCGGAGTCGACGATCCCGAGCTTGACGGCTACGAGGACGAGGAGGAAGAAGTCGACTATCCGGAGACGGAGAACTGCATCAACATCAAGCGCATGCGGTCCCACGAAGTGCTCAGCGACCGGTTCGTGGTCATTCACATGGCCGGCGGCAAGAGATACCTCATCCAGTTCGAGCACAGCTGCGCTGGCTTGCGGCCCCGTTCCTTGATCGCGTTCAACCGCCGGGGCTTGCGCCTTTGCAAGAATGACGAACTTCGGGCCGAGTTGTCGTCGTCAGGCGGCAACACCTTGTGGTCGGGGCCCTGCAGAATCCCAGGCTTCGAACCTGTCACGGAACACCAGATCGATTTGCTGAAGAGCGGTCTCATGACCGAACGCGTGGACTGAAGGCGACAGAGCGAACCAAGAAGCTCGCGGCTGCTGAGGGGATATGACGGAGGTTGCGATTCCATCCCCGCTGTTCATTGGTTCATGGCACGACTCTCGCCGCTGGACCCGCAGCAGAAGGGCTGTCGCCAAGAGACCTGCGAGATCCCGATGTGCATCCAGGCTTCAGAATCGGATCATGGCCGCTGGGGACCGGCCCGTCTATTGTCGACTGAGCCAAGCGCGTCACGGAGCCAACTTGTTCGAAGCGAGGCGGGAGTGTGGTGTGGCCGTCAGGAAGGGTGGGTTCTTTCACGATTGGCCGGCAGAGCGGTCATCCAGCTTGGATCCTTGAAACCGACGAAAAGAGGGCCTCACTTTGCAGGGAGAATTCGTGACGGCACGCGGAGAATTGTGCCGAAAGTCTCCAAAGGCGTTCAGTCATGGCGGCGATGGAGTCACAATGCCGCGTTGCAATCGAACGCCTGCGTTACGATAGTGAAAGTTCTCTGCCAATCGGTTGCTCGGTCTGATTCCTGCTCAGCCAAGCCAACTGCAGTTCGTCCGCGCGACTGATGCCTTCAAAGTCCTCACACAAGGCCTATCCGACCTCAACGGTAAAGAGGATTTCGGGGCTTTCCTCGGAGCAGGTCTACCACCTTGCCAGGTGAGACATGTGCGAAGCTTTCATGGACGAGGGCGGGTGGCTTCAGTTCTCGTTCCGGGACTTGGAGCTGTTCAGGAACACGCGCGTGTTGCTGGACAGCGGTGTCTCGATGCGCAAGATCTTGGCGCTGTACCGAAGGCTGGACGCGCGGCTGCAACATCGTCGCCGGTTGTCCTCCCTGTCGTTGTCCACGGAAGGCGGAGCGTTCCTTTGGCAGGAAAACGGCCGGATTTGGAACGCGGAGACGGGCCAGGCTCAACTGGATTTTCGTCCCCCTCAGCAAGCGCCCCTCGCGGACCCGGCAAACGCGGAAGCGGTCCGAGAGCCAGACAAGCTCATCGAGGACTGGGCGGAGGAGGAGGTCGACGACTGGTGCGCCATCGGCCTGTACCTGGAGGACAGAGATCGACCGCTCGAGGCAGCCTACGCCTACGTCGAAGCCATCAAGCGCCAGCCCGACCACGTCAATGCCATGGTGAACCTAGGCCGGCTCCATCACCTGCACAACAATGTGTGGGTGGCTCGAGCGCTCTACGAGAGGGCCGTCTCAGTTCAGCCTGACCACCCGGAAGCGCTCTACAACTTGGGCACGGTCTACGACGAAGCGGGCGATCTGGACAAGGCGATTGAATACTATCTTCAGGCGCCGGAGGTGGCTGACGCGCACTACAACCTGAGCCTGATCTACTCCTCGCGAGGCAAGGATCTGGCTGCGCACACGCACCGCAGGATG
Source organism: Pseudomonadales bacterium (assembly GCA_021295935.1). Taxonomy (GTDB): domain Bacteria; phylum Pseudomonadota; class Gammaproteobacteria; order Pseudomonadales; family Azotimanducaceae; genus Bin55. The sequence continues at coordinate 6,448 of JAGWBL010000129.1, read as the reverse complement.
TACGACGATCTGGAGCGAACGGAACGCTGAGTCAGCGGTGACTGTCAGGCGATCCAAGTTGCCTCGGCGTTGCACGCTGGAGCGATGTGAAGACTGGAGGATTTCCGACTTTGCTGGCGGATGATCTGAAGCGTTTGTTCATGGCACCCGCCACAACAGGTACCCGCGCCGAGTTTGTCGGCGATGGACTCGAGATCGTTTGCGCCCTGAGAGACAGCGTTGACTATCTGGGCTTCAGTGACCGCGTGGCATAGGCAAACGTACATGAATGCGAATGATAACGATAACCGTTCTTATCTGCAAATGAGCTGCAGGGCAGAGATCGGTACGGAGGAGATGAGCCCACGATGAAGCCGAACGATTCCAAGGTCGTCGAATGGCTGAATGCGGTTCTGAAAAATGAACTGACAGCGATCAACCAGTATTTCTTGCACAGCCGGATGTTGCGCAATTGGGGCCTGGATCGGCTGGCAGACCACGAGCATGCCGAGTCGATCGACGAGATGAAACACGCCGAGATGCTCATCGATCGCATCCTGCTCCTGGAGGGATTGCCCAATCTCCAGGTGTTGGGCGGACTTCGCGTCGGAGAGACAGCAGAAGAGGTGATCAGGTGTGACCTGCAACTCGAAGTCGACGCACTGCAGGTGTTGCGCGACGCGATCGAGTTCTGCGAATCGGTGCATGACTACGTGTCACGCGACTTGTTCTCGAAGATCCTCGAGTCCGAGGAGGAACACGTGGACTGGCTGGAGACTCAGTTGGAGCTGATCAACATGCTCGGCGTGGAAAAGTACCTGGCCGAACAGATCCAAGGCGCCTGAGCCGGATCAGCTGTCTGGACGCTTCCGGACGTAAAGAACCAGTTCGTGATCGACCAGTTCGTAGCCCGAATCGCGGGCAATCTGCTCTTGAAGTTGCTCGATCTGCCCGTTCACGAACTCCGTGATCTCGCCTGTGTCCACGTCGATCATGTGATCGTGATGCTCGTCCGGGCTTAGCTCGTACACGGCATGGGCGTGGTTGTCGTCGAAGTGGTGGCGATCGACGATTCCAGCGGAGTGGAACTGGGTCAGCACGCGATACACCGTCGCGAGGCCGACCGCTTCATCGCTGTTGAGAAGCCGCTTGTAGACCTCCTCAGCGGAGACATGCTCTCCCTCGGCGTCCCGCAATACTTCGAGCACTCGCAACCTAGGGAGAGTTACCTTGAGTCCGGCGGACTTGAGATCTTGCTTGCTCACCAACCGCGACCAAGTTGAGACGTCTACAATTTAGCACAGCACGCGAAAAGCGATGGCTCCGAACGGGACAGCTGTTCATTCAAGTTCATGCCGTCTTGTTCCGCTTGCAAACACCGCCATCATCTGTTGGCTCTCCACTTGGCAGGAACCTGATCAGCAACGAGATGAGCATGGGACAGCCGTGAAGCCCCTCCTGACGGTTCAGGACTTGCATGTCGGCTTCGGGAAAACGCCTGCGGTACGGGGAGTTTTCTTCCACATCGATCCAGGCGAGACCGTTGCCTTGGTCGGCGAGTCAGGATCAGGCAAGTCGGTGACGGCGCTGTCTGTGCTTCAACTCCTGCCGTACCCGCAGGCACACCACCCGTCCGGGAGCATCGTGCTCGACGGGATCGAGATCATGGGAGCTCCGCTCCAGACGCTCCTGGAGATGCGAGGAGACAGGCTAAGCATGATCATCCAGGAGCCGATGACGTCTCTCATTCCACTGCACACCATCGAGAGACAGGTCACAAGGACATGTCGCGCAAGCAGGCCCGGGGGCGGACGTTCGAACTGCTGGAGCTGGTTGGCCTGCAGGACGCCGAGGAACGCCTGAACGCCTATCCGCACGAGCTCTCGGGTGGCCAGCGACAGCGGGTGATGATCGCCATGGCTCTGGCGAACGAACCGAAGCTCCTCATTGCTGACGAACCGACCACCGCGCTGGACGTCACCATCCAGGCGCAGATCCTGAAGCTGCTGCGTGATCTGCAGAAGCAAATGGGAATGGCGATGCTGCTCATCTCTCACGATCTTGGAATCGTCCGAACGATGGCCAATCGAGTCTGCGTGATGACGGATGGCCTGATCGTCGAGGAGGGCATGAACGAGCAGGTGTTCAATGCACCTCGACACGAGTACACCAAGAAGCTCTTGGCCGCCGAGCCCAAGGGCGAGCCCGAGCCCATGGACGAGTCCGCAGCGGAAGTGATCTCAGTGAAGGATCTGAGCATCAGCTACACCGTCGGCAAGGGTTGGTTCGGCAAGCGGAAGTACTTCAAGGCGGTGCACGACGTCGCTTTGGTCGTGCGTCGCGGCCAGACCGTGGGCGTGGTCGGGGAGTCTGGCTCCGGCAAGACCACGCTTGGAATGGCGATGCTCCGATTGCTTCAGAGCGAAGGTGAGATCCATTTCCAGGGCACGCCAATCCATGACCGGAATCGAGGCCGGCTGACCAACCTGCGCAAGAACATGCAGATCGTGTTTCAGGATCCCTACGGAAGCCTGTCGCCGCGAATGACCGTGGAGCACATCATCGAAGAAGGATTGCGAGTCCACTACCGGAGGCTTTCCAAGGAGGAACGAAGGAACCTGGTTGCGGAGGTCATGACTGAAGTCGGGTTGGAACCGGACACCATGTCCAGGTATCCGCACGAGTTTTCTGGAGGACAGCGCCAGCGCATCTCCATCGCCCGTGCCGTCGTGCTTCGGCCCCATTTCGTGGTGCTGGACGAGCCGACGTCAGCGCTGGACATGTCCGTGCAGGCACAGATCGTCGACTTGCTACGTGACTTGCAACGGACCCATCAGCTCGGCTACCTCTTCGTCAGTCACGACCTGAAGGTGGTCAGGGCGCTTGCCAACTGGCTGATCGTGATGCGCGATGGACTGGTGGTGGAGCAGGGGCCGGCACGCGAAGTGTTCGAGAACCCCAAGACCGACTATGCGCGCGCGCTGTTCGATGCCGCGCTTGACATGAAGGTCGACGAAGAGTTCGTCAGACAGTAGCAGGTCTTGCCGGCCACGCGCGTGGACTCAACGCGGCACAGGCGCTCGCGGCAAATCCCTTTCGGGGAGCCTCTTTCGTTCGTTTCCCTTCAGGATTCGGCTTGACTCAGCTGCTTGGGCGACTCGCCATCCTCTTGGGGCTTGCCGGCCATCACGTCCTGCAATCCCTCGATCAGATTGATTGGTAGCGGGAACACGATGGTGGAGGACTTCTCTCCCGCGATCTCCGTCAGAGTCTGAAGATACCGGAGCTGCATGGATCCGGATTGATGGGAGAGTTCCTCGGCAGCTTGCACCAGCCGGGTGGCAGCCTGGAACTCGCCGTCGGCGTGAATGACCTTGGCTCGACGCTCCCGTTCCGCTTCCGCTTGCTTCGCGATGGCGCGGACCATGGTCCCATCCAAATCCACGTGCTTGATTTCGACGTTGGCGACCTTGATCCCCCACTGGTCGGTCTGCGTGTCGAGAATGGACTGGATGGCCTCGTTCAGCTTCTCACGTTCGGCGAGGAGTTCGTCGAGTTCTTTCTGCCCCAGAACCGAACGCAATGTCGTCTGGGCAAGTTGGCCAGTCGCTTCGAAGTAGTTCTCGACATTGATGATGCTCTTTTCCGGATCCATCACTCTGAAGTACAGCACTGCGTTGACCTTGACCGAAACGTTGTCGCGGGTGATGAGGTCCTGGCTCGGTATGTCCATCACGATCGTGCGAAGGTCCACGCGCTCCATCTTCTGGATGATGGGGATGATCAAGATCAGGCCAGGACCCTTCACCTTGTAGAAGCGCCCGAGCAGGAACACGACACCTCGCTCGTACTCCCTGAGAATGTTGATCGCTGTGCCAAGAATGGACGCAACGACCACCAGAACGATGACGAGGGAAATCAAGTCGGTTAGGTTGGTCATGAGTGTTCTCTCTCCTTGGAAGCTACCGTGACCTTCAGTTTGTCGAGGCGGGTTACCGTGACGACTTGGCCATCATTCAGGGGCTCCTTCGAGCATGCCTGCCAGATCTCTCCCGCCGCGCGCACCCGCCCAGTGCCATCGACGTCGAAGTCTCCGATCACGACGCCGTCACTGCCCACCATGGCCTCTGACCCCGAAACTACCGGGGATCGTCTTGCCCTGATTGCGGATCCGACTACCCAGACCACGAGAATGCCGGTAGCCGCTCCCAGTCCGACGATCGCTCCGATGTGGATGCCCATTCCTGGAACGTCCGTGCCGAACAGGATGATGGCTCCGATGATGAACGCGGCGCAGCCGCCCACGAGCAACACCCCGAAGGCGGGAGTCAGGGCCTCCATCACCATGAGCGCAAGGCCAAGCAAGATCAGAAACCCTCCGGCATAGTTGATCGGCAGCATGTTGAGGCCGTAGGCGCCCAGAAGAATGAAAATGACGCCTGCAACTCCGCCGACCCAACTGCCGGGATTCGAGAATTCGTAAATCAGTCCCCAGACTCCGAGCGTGATCAGTCCCAGCGCAACGGTGGGATTTGTCAGGATCGCCAGAAACTCGCTGCGCCAGTCCGGTTCGATTGTCGTGACGCCCGCTCCTTTCGTGTCGAGCGTGACCTCCTTCCTTTGGACGGTGAGAGTAAGGCCGTCGATCTGGTTCAGCAGGTCCGTAATGTCCTGTGCCAGGTAGTCGATGACGTTCATCTCCAGCGCTTCGGAGGCCGTGAGATTGGCGGCTTCCCGTACCGTTCGCTCTGCCCAATCCGAGTTTCGTCCGCGTAGCTCCGCCAGACTCTTGATGTACGCCACCGCGTCGTTGACGATCTTCCGTTCCATGGAAGATCCCTCGGGTCCGGGTTTCTCGGGCTTGGAATCTGCTGTTTCGGCGGAATTGTCTGCCCCGTCTCGTTCGGTTGGCGCCGCTCCGTCATCCTGTTCGTCAGGTGCGTTGCCGAACGGATTCCAGGAGGGCTTGGAAGGTCCGCTGTTTCCCCCCAGAGAGACAGGTGTGGACGATCCGATGTTTGTAGCTGGCGACATGGCCGCGACATGACTGGCGTACATCAGATAGGTGCCAGCGCTTGCAGCACGAGCGCCGCGCGGAGAAACGTACGTTGCCACCGGAATCCGAGACGCCAGAATGGCCTTGATCATGTCTCGCATCGCCTGATCGAGCCCGCCTGGCGTGTCAATTCGAAGAACGACCAGGTGGGCTCCCTCTGCCTGAGCTTCTTCCAGCGATCGGATGAAGAAGTCGGCGTTGGCAACACTGATGATCCCGTCCAGGTTGCTCACCCGAACCTCAGACGCATGCGTTGGGGGCACGGCCAGACCCAGCACAACAGCAAGACTGACCAGAATCCAGCATTGGACTCTGGTAGGCAATGAGAACGAATTCACACGCATGGAGGCAATTTCAAATTGAGGCCGACGATGAGCGCGTCCGTAGTCTGTGCGTTGGGCAGGTGTGATAGTTTAGACGAGACCCGCCTTCGATGTGTCTCACTCGTGTCTTGGGACGTGCCGTTCGGTCAGGGAAGTGGGCGAGAATCGTCACGTGATCTCGCCGCTGATGGCTACAGGAGTGGTCGTTGCCTGACAAGGAGTTCTTCAGGGCATCGCCGCAGGATTTGGGGTGCTCACGCGACCGGCTGGACATCTTGCGCCAGCGAGTTCGACGCGACGTCGAGTCCGGATTGCTTCCCGCTGCACAGCTTGCCGTCGCTCGAGACGGTCGGATCGGTTGGTTCGAAACGTTCGGCAACGCCGACGATGACACCCTGTTCTGCGTGTTCTCCTGCACGAAGGCCCTGATTTCCTCAGCAGCGTGGTTGCTTGTGGAATCAGGACAGCTTGTTCCGGCGGAGCTGGTGTCGGAGGTGATTCCGGGGTTGAGCACCTCTTCACCCACCTGGCTGGATTTCCACACGCACCCTTCGGTGCGCTGGAGTGGAGTGACCGCGAATTGCGCTGCAGAAGGTTCGCGAGCTGGCGGCTGAATTGGCCGGAGGGGTCTAGGTTCGAGTATCACCCATCTTCATCGATGTGGGTCGTCGCCGAGATTCTCGAGCGCAAGACCGGTATGGACTTTCGGGAGTTTGTGCGCGCCAGAGTGCTGAACCCACTCGGACTTTCGGATGACTTTGTTCTGGGAATCCCAGAGGACAGCGTGCGGCGAGTTGCCGAAGTGGTCCATACAGGAACGGGCATCACCAGAGAGGAACTGCAGCGCATCGGATTGGAGGAACCGCCAGCCACAGCGATCACGGAAGAGGCGATCCTGTCATTGAACGACCCCTGCGTTCGAGCTGTGGGCATTCCTGGAGCAGGAGGCATTTGCACTGCTGCTGCACTTGCGCTTTTCTACCAAGCGCTCCTCCATGGAAGGTCCTTGGGGAGACCGCGCGTCTGGTCGGACGAGACGCTCAGCGGCGCGCGGCGCGTGAGAAGTGGTGAGGTGCGCGACCCTCAATTC
>JAGWBL010000128.1 GCA_021295935.1 Pseudomonadales bacterium | reverse complement strand
AGGACATTGCGTCCTTCCAAGGGTCTGGCCTTGGTTCCGTTGATCTCGATCGTTGCATCCGGAGGTAGGGTCTCAAGGACTGCGAAAGCCCGGTAGGGATCGGGGGCCAAGAACACGTCTTGCTCCTGACCGCGCCCCTCGACTTCGATCTCGGTCTCGAACGGATGGATGGCGTTTCCGCGGACCTCCACCTTGTGTCTGCCAGGCTCCAGTTCGGTGGAAAACTCAGCAACCGAATCCCACTGCTTGCCATGCACCCTGACGACCCACTGTCCCGGACACGAGATTGTGAAGTGCACCAGGCCAGGAAGAGGCTTGAGCTCGACGTGAATGGACCTTGTCGGGTCGGAGGCTCTCAACACCCGTCTTTGGGATTCGTAGCCCTCGGCCTTGATCTCGACCTCCGCCGTGCCCGAGAACATCACGGTGCGATCCCCGAACTGAACCGCCCAACCGGACTCGACACCCGCTTCCCAGGCCGACTCATGTCCCGGTGTGGTGACGACAAGACGATAGAAATCAGCCGAAAAGAACCCAAGAACCAGAAGAAGCGCTGCAACAAGTACGGCAAGTCCGATCCGAGCGGTTTTCAGTCGACTGGACAGCCAGGTGCCGAGTTCGTCGGAGGGACGTGAAGAGGTTGGTTGAGAAGGTGTCGGTGCAGACAACTCGGACCTCCCGTGGCGAATCCCCAGGGTTGATGTCCAGTCGGAGGGACACTTCTCGGTATCCGGTCCTGGTTCCGACCAGACTGGACGACCCAGGCACAAGCTCGAACGTCTTTCGCGTGAACTTTCCAAAGTCCTGCCCGGGAACGAACCTGATGCGGGTCTTGCCATCGGAAACCACGACCAATCGGATGCGGGTCGAGTAGAGCGTGATGGCATCGGCCAATTCCGACGCCTTGTCGACGATCCGCGTTCCAAAGCTCGAGTCGATGGATTCGACCAAGCTTTCCGCAGAACGTCTGGTCTTCAGGCTCGCCAACTTGGCAGGGTCTTCAAGATGGCGATCGAGGCGGAGTTCCATGTCAAGATTGCGTTCAACGCTGAACAGGTCGGCCGTGTAGGTGCGGTTGTCCGGCGCCAGGGCGACGAGTTGCCGAAGCGTTGCTTCCGCCTCGCCCCAGTCCTGCTCTTGGCGAGACTGGTCTGCCGTTTCCTCGAGCGAGCGGATCTTGACCTCTGCGATCCTGTCTTCGGTCTCCCTCGTCGCATCCCTGGCGGCTACGGAACTCGGCTTCAGCCGAGCGGCCTCTCGGAAAGAGTCCAGCGCCTGGTTCCACCTGCCTGCTTCGGAATGGCCATAACCTCGGGTCATCGCATTGCTGAACGCTTCCTCGGTTGCCGAATCAGCGATCTGCTTTCGGAGGGAGGCGATGGAGCGTTCCCAGACTCCCTCAGGGATCTCGCTCAGCACGTTCGCGGCCCCCTTGCGATCCCCTCGCACCAAGGCGTCGCGTGCGGATTCGACCAGCGATTGGGTCTCAACCCCCAGGGTGGCGGTTGCGAAGTGCTGCCTGCTCGCCGGCGGTGTGTCGGGCCAGTTCACAATTCGTTCGAGCACGACCTGCGCTCGCGTGTAGTCCTCCTCCTGAACGGCGACCTGCCCCTGATGAACAAGCTCTGCGGTCGCGGTCTCCAAAGTGTCCTGAAGGTGCATCAGGGCCTCCAACGCAGGCTCGAACTTGCTGCTTGCGTCACCGAAGAACTCCTTGCGATACATCTCGAGTCCGGACTCGTAGTCGTTGCGGGCCGCGGTGAACCGGGCAGGCTCCCACGGCGGTTGCGAGATCCCCTGAAGCTCTGCCATCAAGGCCTCTATCTTGGCCTTCTGTTCGGTCGCGGACTTGCGCTCCAGGCACAAGGCCGATCCAGCCCATTCTCCGGTGCAGTTCAGTGCGTCCTCAAGGGAATCCGAGGTATCGGATTCCAGTGCTGAGACGAGAAGAACACCTGCGATGAACCAAGCACTCCAGCCGGGCACGACACGTTCAGGCCGAAGTGTCACGGCGTTTCTCTCCTCCTGCCAGGAAAAGTCTGATGGAAATCTCATGCCGAGACGAGTCCTGAGCCAACTGAATGTCATGCTCCAACTCTCTTGACAGCAGGATGGCAATGACTCACGCGCTCCCGGAGTACAGGCGGTGGCCGTCGCAAATCTGACGCCTCTTGGCATGAAGCCTGGGCCTATGGATCACTCACTACGAGGACGACGTCGGTGTCCAATTGGTTGCGTCTGTGTTCTTCCACGAGCAACTGTCGCCATTGGGTGTACTGCTCGTGAACGGTGCCCGTGAGTTCCACCACCTCTCCGGACACTTCCACGCGCGTGGGCTTGACGGAGTCGTGAAAGGACTTCGAGATCTCGTTCAAGTGAGTGAGAGAGGCTCTCGCATTTGCTCCCTTCATCATGCCAACTGCACTGGCAATTGCGCCGACACCTGCCAGAATCTTCGCCCGGTCGCGGTCGCCCGTTCCCTCCATGCCGTCCGCCGCCTGAGCAACAGCCGCTGCAACCAGGACAGCTCCGAGAACCTTGGTGTACGCCGCCGTACGGCGTGAGAGTCGCAATGCCCTGGCGACGGGAAAGGACTCCATCTGGTAAATGTAGTACGGGTCCTGAATCTCCGCGGCAAATCCACCGTAGATGTCATGAACATGCTCAGCGAAGGCGTCATCCCGTTGCTGAATCGCGAGAATTCGTGTCCAGTCCTCGTCGCCGACATTCGGCAAGTAGTTGAGCTTGAGCCCGTTTCCGGCCGAACTGACGATGCCAGCGTAGCGGTCCGGCGCGAAGTACTGCGCGAACAGGCCTCTACGGGTCATCACGATCCGGTCGATCTGCGAGAGGTTCTTGCTCTTGCCGGACCTGGCACGCTGGGCGTTCTTGCGAACCTGCTTGGCATGTGACGCGACTAGCGGATTGAGCGCTCGCTTGATGCGGTTCGAGACTTGGTCGTAGACTGGCTGGAAGGGTTCGGAGCCATCGTTCTCGTGCCGCAAGTACCATCCGACTTCGACGCGGTGGAAAGCGACCTCGTTCTTGAACCAAGTGTTGCCCGTGATGTCTTTGAGAGAGTAGTGGATTCTGAGTCTCTCTCCGTCCGATAGGTCTATTCGACCGGTAAGGTAGAGATCTGCGGTGAGCGAAGCGTCGGGAACGACCTGCACTCGCTCGAAGGAGTGCAAGTCGCGAACAGCATTGGCAATCAGGACGGCTGACCGAATCGCTTCGGTTTTCCTGAGTTCAGGCCAAATGCCCTGCTGGTCTTGCTTCTTTTCGCTCTCTGGGATGCCTGGGTCGAGGACCACGACCGCCAGTCTCAGCGGAGTGCTTTGGGCGGCGATCTTGCGTGATGCCTCTGCCTCGGTTTGCTGAGCGGTGCCGGTCAGCCCTACCCGAAGCACGGATTCGGCAGCGCGCACCCGCAAAGGCACGGTCACCACTAGAACGAGCACGACAGCCAACAGCAATGTAGAAACTCTCGTCATGGTGTCCTGCCTCGGGGCATTCAATAGACCCATTCCTGCCGTCACTCTTCCTTGGACTTCATGTAATTTTCGTATTGCTTCCACAACTCGGCCTCTAGTTCGGGGTCGGTTTCCGCCTCAGCAGCCTGCCTGAGCACCGCGGCGATGTTGTCCTCGGCTGCCAAACGCGCGGCAGTCACCTTGGAGTGTCGAACTGGATCTGAAGTTGCTTCAGAGTTACGCTCCTTCGTGCTGTCTGGTTGCGTGCTGTCGTCGCCGGCGAGTTCGGACTCGTTCAACGAAGAACCGTCGGCCTCATCTCCTCCTCCGCCACCAGCTGCACTTCCACCTGCGCCTGACGTCCTGCTCTCCTCACCTGACGCGTCACCAAGTCGATCGAGACACTCGTCAAACTGCGCGAGCTTGCGAAGGACGGAATCCTCAGTCCCGGAGCGTTCCTCGTCGGTGGATCCCGCAGTGGCGGTATCGGTGCCTGCAACCGAGAAGTCGCAATCGGCGATAGAGATGTCGCCAGCAGTCTTGGACTTGTCTGCGTCACTCGCCGACGCCAGCAAGGACAGGGTTGCACTCAAGGCCATTCCGCATACGAAGATCACGCGCATTACCGGTTGGCTCCTCACCGGGAAGATTCGAGTCATGGCTTCTACTTCCTGACGTCGCAGGTTGGGTTCATTCGTTCTGTCGTTAGATGCGAGGATCGGATTGGGAGTTGCGAAGTCCTTCAGGACCCAGTCCGCCGCTTTCCTGACCCTTCCGACGCGGTGATGCA
>JAGWBL010000127.1 GCA_021295935.1 Pseudomonadales bacterium | reverse complement strand
CTATTGGTGATTCTTTCCTAAGTCGCGACCATCGCTGGCGACGCATGCTGAGGGGGCCGACAATTGATCAGCCTGAATGAACTCCGCAACGAGATCATCGAGAGGGCCACCACTGACGCCGAATTCCGACAACGACTCGTCGCGGACCCTCGCAGCTTGCTTGGTACCGAGTTCGGCGTGCAGCTGCCCGACGAGTTCGAGCTCCGAATCCACGAAGACACGTTCGAACTTGCCAATGTCGTCCTGCCGCCAATGGGCCGGCTTGGCGATGACGAACTCGAAGCCGTGGTCGGCGGCGCAGGCGACCACATCGTCTGGTAGGGGTTCATCCCGCAACGAACGGGGTGGTTTCTGCCCTCCCCATCCTTCGACCGACCGCTGGACATGGAACGGCTGCACGTTGCGCCGGCTCATCTTTCGTTACGGAGACCGATCCTGTGGTTTCCAGCCTCGATCGTTCAACCTGTGTCCGATCGGATCAACCGTGATTCATCAAGCGATTCACATCCCACATTTCCCGAGTCCGAACCGTGCAGGAATGCCGAACTCAGTCGTGACTCCCGCAACCAAATGGTTCACACAGAACGGAGTCTGCACCGGCAAACAGACAGATTCCGTAGACCCGCGCTGCTTCAGGCGCAGCGATTGATGTCTGTCGCGGCTCGTTTCCCAGTCGAAACCGTCAAGACCGCGATCGAACGGGGCCTCCTCAGACTCAACTGCCTTGTTAGCGACGATGGAACCTGGCTCTGCCATCGTCACGGCATCTCGAATCCTGGGGACCGACGGATCGAACAGAACACCTTCGTCGGCGCACTCGGATCGCTCTCCCTGCAATCCCTCGACCACCCAGTCGCCAGCGACATCCGAAAGCGAAGCCGCCTGCGGATTCTTCGAACCAAGGAGCCGCTGGGATTGTGGCGGTACTGGCGCGAGCTGCCGCCCGATGCCGACAGCACCTCGATTTGCAACATCGCGCTCGGCCCTCATCCCGCGTTGCTTGGAGGCTGGTACGAGGAGCGTCTACTGCGACACCGAAACGAACAGGGCTTGTTCCAGACCTGGTTGAGAGACGGCGAGCAAAACGATGCAGACGCCGTTGTCAATGCCAACGTTCTGGCTTGCTTAGGGGACACCAAGGGCACGCGTCCAGCGCAGAGGTGGCTGAATCGGATCGTGCAGGAGAGCACGGAGTGTGCGGAGATTCACTATTACTGGGACAGCATCGACCTGTTCAGCGCCATGGCTCGCGCCCGCCAATACTGCAGCGCCTTGTTCACCGAGGCCGTACCGAGGATTGTCCGAAGACTTCAGAAACTACGCAACTGCGACGGTTCTTACGGAGACGGCCTGCGCACCGCCATGGCGGTCACTGCATTGCGGAGACTTGGGACGCCGTTGACGCCTGAAGAATCTGAACTGACGGCCCGATATCTGCTGGACCTGCAGGACGAAGACGGTGGATGGCCGGAGTCCCCCTTGTCGTCAGGACCCGAATGGCCAAAACCGAGGGCATTCGTTTTCACGTCGTTGGCATTCGAAATCGCGTGTTGCGTCGAGGCCCTGACGGCGCTTGCAGACACCGGATCGCATTACGGCGGTCACTTCGCGAAGAGCCCCGCTCCTGCGTAGGCCTTTACTACGGTTGGCGCGCCGGGCGGGAACGCGAACTTTAGGTGGTTGATTCCTGAGCGAACGACTGCCGTGCCCCAAGTGCCCATGCACCGCTGCGGCATCGGCCAGTCTCGCAAAGCCTGAGCCTTGACGGGCAGGCACCAACCAACATCCACAAGACGTCGCAGCATGCCAATCCATTCCTGCCCTGGCACGGTCAACCAATGACCAAGTGAGAGTTCGATGCCTACGCAGGCGTCCTGGCCCTGCCCCCCCTCGATCAAATCGACATGGACCGCGCATTTGAGCTGCCGCAGAGAGTGTGGATTCGGTCTCATCACATCCAGCGGTTCGTTGGCCAGCGATGTCGACAAACCGAGTGCGTCAAGCACCAGGCTCACTTCTTTCGACACGACCTGAAGGACGATCCGAATCGCCGGAGGCGCCCTTCATGGCATGTGTCCAACGAAAGCGAGCGACACCGAGTCCGGCAGGGTCTCCGTCGCTGCATCAAGAAACTCCACAGAGGCTCGATCCAGCGCCAGCCCTGACACTTTCGCGGCGGAGGAGACGTATTCCGTGATGTCACTGATCCCCTGGGACGAGAGGTTTGCAAAGAAGAAGCCGGGTTCCTGACGGGCAAGCTCCTCCCGTTCGATCAGGTCGAATTCGAGAATGAAGTCTGGTGTGATCGCCAGCGCGGACCGTACGTCGGCGATGGCTGACAGTGCGCGCGCGGCTGTCGGGAAGGCGCAGGACTCTCGGATCCAGTTTGCAAACCGGGAACCCGGAGTCGCGCGGAGAGCCAGGTCCGCGGCGGGCGAAGCATCGCCCAACTGGAACTCGAACCCCAGGCCCCCATCAGCCGCTGAAGCCGGCAAGTGGCCGAGGTGCCGCACCATGCGCTTCCATTCGGAATCACCGAGCAGGATCCGAGGCACAGACCGACGGAACGCAACAAGCGCCTCTCCCAAGTCTTTCAGCCTGAGATCCTGAGATTTCGTCGTGAACACAGGCAATTCCGGAGTTTCTGAACCATTCTCGTCGGTCAGCACGCAGAAGCTACTCATGCCGCACCAGACCGTTCCCAGCGTTCTCGAACGGTACATCTTCTTCTCGGCAACGTGCGCCACCGAGTCTAATTGTCGGGCGCAGGCTCGCATCTCGGGAACCTACAAGATCAGCTGTTCCTTGCGGTCAGAGTCGATAATGCACGCCTCGGCGCAATTTGTCATCCAAGATGTCTCTTGTCCCCGCTGGCGCAATATCGAACGAATCCCCGTGTCAGTGGGCTGGAGAGGGCGCGTGAAGCGGTGAGAATCGATCGACTGCTAAGGATCACCGGTAGATTCGAGTGGGCGATCGTCGCGACGTTGTTGCTCGCATTGGTTTTGCTGGCCTTGGGGTGTGCTGTCGGGCTGGTGGACATCACTTGGCGAGCATCCGGAGTTCTTCACCCTCCAGGCACTTCGATTCCTGTCCAGTCTGGCAATCCCGGACAGGTCGCCAGCCTGAGTGTTCAGCAGGGCCAGCATGTCACCGCAGTTTCGCCGGTCTCGCGGGTGAGACCCCGCTCCATCCACGATCGCCACGGCGGCTACAGCACCTTCTCAAACCTCGATCGGCGGATTGGTCGAAGAACGGATTCCATCGCAGGTCGGCCCGTGCCTGTCGTTGCACGAAACGAGAGACCGAGAGCGAACAGGCGCGAGTACCACGAGATGGTCGTCATCAGCCCCCTTGACGGTGTAGTCACCAAGGTTCATGTTTCCGCCGGCGCCATGGTCCACAAGGACGAGGCAATCGCTTCCCTGGAGCCGAACGCGCGCGAGAGCGCCGCCGCGGTCGCTGTCTCAAGACCCTTCCGCGTCTCAACGGTGCGCCCGAGTATGAGGTCAGGCACCCGGTTCGCGGGTCCAAACGGAGCGGACTTGGCGTTGCCAGGGACGGTCAGTTCGGTCGCTCTGCACCACGGGGCCTCTGGTTGGATTGCGCAGGAAGCGATAGAGAGATTGCATGGAGACCGTAGCGTTGCATGGATTTCACTGACAGGTGCGGATTGCCCACCCGGGCTTGACCTGAAAGACTGCGTCGTCGAGATCGCGCTGGAGCGAGTGTCTCCCATCTCATTGCTGTTCGGCAGGCTGCGCTTGGACGGATGAGACGGGAGAAGCGCAGGACATTCGGCAGTGCCCAGAGAATCCGGACTCCGACTTTCCTTCAATCCGATCGTGCGGAGTGCGGTGCAGCCTGTCTGGGAAGCGTGCTGGCATACTTTGGCCGGTGGATGCCAGCAGGCGAACTCCGAACACTGTGTCGGGTTGGACGCGACGGTTCGACCGCCGCTGATTTGTTGCAGGCCGCACGGAAGGTCGGGCTGAGCGGGCGAGGCTGGCGCAGGACCGTCACTCAACTTCGACGCAGCGCGCTGCCAGCCATCCTGTTCTGGGAAGGCAACCACTTTGTCGTGCTCGAGGGCGTCGGGCTAAACAGGTACTACATTAACGATCCAAGCTCCGGACACCGTGCAATAGGTTCCGAGGAGTTCGCTCGTGCTTACACCGGTGTCGCTCTGGAGTTCGAACGAACATCCTCGTTCAGCACAATTCGCAAGCCTCCAGGAGCGTTCAGGCACCTCTGGCAATGGGTCTGCGAGTTCCGCTCCGCCCTGGCCATCACCGGAGTAATCAGCCTGCTCCTGTCGCTGGTGTTGCTGACGTTTCCGCTGGGGCTCATCTTCTTTGTCGACCAAGTCCTGCTCCTTGGTCAATCCGAGTGGGGACCCGCGCTGGTAACCGTGATGGCCGCATCCGGCATGCTGGTGTTTCTTCTGTCCTGGATGCAGGCGCGAGCGCTTCGACGACTAACAGTGGGCATGTCGGTTTCCCGATCAGACAGGTTCGTGGACCACCTCCTCTCGCTGCCGTCGAAGTTCTTCGTGCATCGGCTGGCTGGGGACCTTGTTCTTCGAGCACAGAGAATCAACCAGCTCTCGGTCGAGGGCGCCGGACGCCTCGTGAGGGTCTTGTTCGAAGCGCTCACCTGCCTGGCGTTCCTGAGTGTGATGG
>JAGWBL010000126.1 GCA_021295935.1 Pseudomonadales bacterium | reverse complement strand
GCAGCAAAAGGCGAACCACATACGAAAGAAGCTGTTGCTCAAACCCGACGCCCGACTGCTGGACATCGGATGTGGTTGGGGGCCGCTCGCGATGCACCTCGCCAGCGCCTGCCAAGTGCACGTGACAGGCATCACGCTCGCAAATCATCAGCTCGAAGCCGGACGCGCAACTGTTGAAGAGCGAGGACTCTCCAACCTTGTCGACATCCGCCTAGCGGATTACAGGGAGCTTGAAGGGCAGTACGACGCCATCGTCTCGGTCGGGATGTTCGAACACGTCGGCGCTCGCAACTACCGGGAATTCTTCCGCTGCGTTGCGAAGCTTCTGAAGCCGCGAGGCGTTGCGTTGTTGCACACCATCGGATACAGCTCGACTCCGACGCCGACCAACCCCTGGATCAAGCGACACATTTTCCCCGGTGGATACATTCCGTCCTTGAGCGAAGTCATGACAGCGATTGAAGCGAGCGGACTCGTTGCAAGCGACATCGAAGTGTGGAGGCGCCACTACGCCAGGACCCTGCACGAGTGGAACCGGCGATTTCAATCGGAACGAGCCCGGTTCTCGAGCCTGAAGGGCGAGAAATTCTGTCGAATGTGGGAGTTCTATCTGGCCTTGTCCGAGACGGCGTTCGAGCTGGATGACTTGGTGGTGTTTCAGATTCAGCTCGCAGCCGAGAACGACACCGTTCCCCTCACCAGGGACTACGCCTACACTGGGTGAGCGTGCCCTGGCCGGCAAGACGCGGCCCGCTCCAAGACTCGCTGCCAGTGCAGCAAGCGGGGCTGCCGTCGCGTTCCGCCGCGTGTGCGGCGAACCACTTCCAGCCGGGCCGGCCGCATGAACACGAGATCGGCCAGAGAGGTCCATCTTCGATAATGCTCGGCTTGCTTCGAACGCGGCGCCGCATGTCAGAGAAGGAGACGATCGCCATTCTCGGCGGAACGGGTGACCTCGGCACCGGTCTGGCTCTTCGTTGGGCCAAAGCGGGTCATCGGTTGATCATCGGTTCCAGGGTGCAGGAAAGGGCTCTAGCGGCCGCCGCCAAGCTGAGCGCCAAGGTCAAGCCAGACAAAGGGCGCCATCCGGTCCGAGCCATGGCGAACGCGGAAGCTGCGGCCGAGGGCGATGTCGTGGTGCTAACAGTGCCTGCGGAACACCAAGTGTCCACGCTGGAATCTGTGCGAGCGGCACTGAAGGGGAAGATCCTGGTCGACACCACTGTTCCCTTGGCACATCCGAAGATCGGCACCGTGCAACTGCCGGAACAAGGGAGCGCGGGAAATCGAGCGCAGGAATTTCTCGGACCGGACATCATGGTCGTCTCCGCCTTTCAGAACATCGCCGCTCATTTGCTGCACAGCGAAGTCCACATCGAATGCGACGTGCTGGTCACGGGAAACAGTCGGCGAGCACGTAGCCGCGTGATCGAGTTGGTGGAATCAGCCGGACTCCGAGGTTGGCACGCCGGACCCATCCAGAACTCGGCCGCCTCGGAAGCTCTCACGAGCGTGCTGATCCAGATCAATCGAACTCGCGGCATGTCCCATTCGGGAATCAAGGTCGTGGGACAGGGATAGGCTCTACGGTGAGCATCACCGTGGTCCCGGTACGAGGCCTGCCCCTGGTTCAGCCCGGGGACGATCTCTCCGGATTGATCTCCTCCGCAATCGAAAAGCAGGGCATCACTCCAAGATCTGCAGACATCGTTGTCGTCGCGCAGAAGATGGTTTCCAAAGCCGAGCGACGCCTCGTGAGCCTGGACTCCGTGACCCCTTCCGCGAGGGCCGCTCTCTTGGCGAAGGAAGTGAAACGGGACCCCCGACTGATGGAACTCGTTCTCCGCGAATCGGTCGAGATCGTCAGGAAAAAGCCCGGCGTGCTCATCGTCCGAAACAAGCTGGGAATCGTCGCCGCCAATGCGGGAATCGACCAGTCCAACATCAACCATGATTCCGGGGAATGGGCGCTGCTTCTGCCCAAGGACCCGGACCGGAGTGCACAGAAGATTCGGCATGAATTGCAAGAGCATTTCGGAGTTGAAATCGGGGTCGTCGTCAGCGATACCTCCCATCGTCCTTGGAGACTGGGATCCGTTGCCATCGCTATCGGTATCTCGGGCGTTTGCGGACTCGACGACAAGCGCGGCGGAAGCGACATCTTTGGCCGCGAATTGCACGCTACCGTCGTGGGTCGTGGCGATGCAATTGCCACTGCAGCAGCTCTCGTGATGGGAGAGTCCGACGAGCGTGTTCCACCAGTCATCGTGCGAGGTATGAAGCGGGGCGCCCCGACCGCCAATGCACGACGATTGCTGCGCCCGATACACGAGGACCTGTTCCGTTGAATGTTCTCGCGCTCACGGGTGGCATCGGGGGCGCAAAGCTCGCGCTCGGACTGTCCAGAGTCCTCGATTGGGACAGCGTCACGTTCGTGGTAAACACTGGTGACGACTTCGAGCATTTCGGGCTGTTGGTCTGTCCGGACATCGACACGCTGATCTACACGCTGGCTGGAATCCAGAATCCCCAGACTGGGTGGGGTCGTGCAGCCGAGCACTGGAACTGCATGGAGACACTGGCCGACTTGGGGGCTGAGACTTGGTTCCGACTCGGCGACAGCGACCTCGCCACCCACCTCTTGCGCAATCAACTCCTCCGGGAGCGCAACTCGCTCACGAAGGTCACGCAAGGCAAAGCCGAACGATTTGGAGTGCGCCACAAGATCGTGCCCATGACGGACCAGCGTGTGAGGACAATCGACGAGACCGAGGCCGGCGATCTGGCGTTTCAGCACTAATTCGTGCGAGAGAAGTGTGTCCCGCGCGCCACGGGGTTTCGGTTCGACGGGGCCGCTCGAGCTCAACCCAGCCCGCAAATCGGGTTCGCTGCCGTTGACGCGGTCGTGTTTTGGCCGTCCAATCCCTTCGTGAGCATCGATCCGATCCTGTCCGTTGCCGGCATGAAACAGCGCATCAGGGAACTCGGAGTGCCCGTAGTCGCCGTTTCGCCCATCGTGGGAGGGCGAGCGATCAAGGGGCCCACCGCGAAGATGATGCAGGAAATGGGAATGAGGCTCGACGCCACCTCCGTTGCGCAGCGCTATCGCGACTAGATTACGGGCTTTGTCCTGGACTCGAAGGACCGATCCCTGGCCGGAGCCGTTGAGTCGATGGGAGTGGCGACGACGGTCCAGCACACCGTGATGGTATCGTTGCACGATCGAGAGGCCCTCGCACGAAACGTTCTCAGCTTTGTGTCGAGCCTGGCCTGAGAAGAGACGAACATGGTCTGGGCCGTCGTGCCGTTCAAGGGAGTTGACCGCTCCAAGTCGCGGCTTGCGCCGCATCTGTCTTCGGACGGTCGCCGTCGTCTTTCACGAGCCATGTTGGAAGATGTCCTCGATTCGTTGGCCGACTGCACCACACTGGACGGCGTGCTGCTTGTCTCTGCGTGCCGAACTGCGCGCGCCCTTGCCGGTGTGCGCGGAGTGGCGTTCTATCCCGACCAGGGCGACGACCTGTCTCGCGCCGTGGGAGATGCCAGCGCCTACCTGAAGACCGCCCACGGAGTCGAAACAACGTTTTTCGTGCCAGGAGACGTTCCGCTGGTGACACCGCAGGACGTAGAGAGCTCCATCCGCGGCCACAGGGAGGTGACCATCGTGCCGGACAGCAGACACATGGGAACCAACGCCATGCTCTCCACGCCGCCCAATGCCTTTCCCTTGCGGTTCAATGGCAGGAGCTTCGCAGTTCACTTGCAACTTGCAAGACAGGGCGGGATCCAACCGCGTGTGCTCGAGTTGCCAAATCTAGCTCTGGATGTCGATTCGTTCGAGGATGCGTTGCGAGTCGCTGCCTTGGCTCCAGGCTCCAGGACCGCACGGGCAATGCGTTCCAGTTCCAGCACGGACTCAACACTGCGGCAGTCCTTTGCTGGCGTTCCGTTGGACGAAGAGCCATGTCCCCAATAGCCTGCCCGGTCGTGCGTGCATTGGAATCCGCGCCGTGAGGTTCGCTGCCCGCGACCTGCTGGATCGCGCCCTTCACGGGGAGACTCCGGATCGCGACGAGGCCCTGGCTCTCGCCGGATTCGACGACACGCAGCACCTGGCCCGTGTCGCTTCCGCCGTGAGGGACCGGTCGCACCTGAACCACGTGACCTACTCTCGAAAGGTCTTCATTCCGCTCACGCACCTATGTCGTGATGTGTGCCACTACTGCACCTTCGCCAAGACCCCGCGTCACCTCGACAGCCCTTACATGTCCCTGGAGCAGGTGCT
>JAGWBL010000125.1 GCA_021295935.1 Pseudomonadales bacterium | reverse complement strand
GGCGACGGATTGCGCGACGCGCTCGATGCGCGCATGCGGTCCACGGAATAGGGTCTCGTGCCTCTCTTTGAAGTCGAGAATCTCAGGGTCGAATTCACCACGTACGGCGGTGTTGTCCATGCCGTTCGCGGCGCGAGCTTTTCGGTGAACGCCGGTGAAACACTTGCCATCGTGGGCGAGTCCGGATGCGGGAAGTCCGTGGCAGTGCAGAGCGTCATGGGACTGACTCCCATGCCGCCTGGGCGCGTCGCGGGCGGATCGGCAACGCTGAACGGACACGACATCCTGGCCAGCAAGACTCTGGACGGTCGTGACATCCGCGGGAATCTGGTCGGCATGATCTTCCAGGACCCGATGACATCGCTCAATCCCACCATGACCATCGGAAATCAGATCGCGGAGCCGTTGCAGGTGCACCGCGCCATGTCGAAACGGAAGGCCATGAACCGCGCCATGGCATTGCTGGACATGGTGCGCATCCCGGAGGCGGAAAAGCGCGCGAAGCAGTACCCGTTCGAGTTTTCCGGCGGCATGTTGCAACGGGCCATGATCGCCATGGCCATCGCGTGCGAGCCACTGGTGCTCATCGCGGACGAACCCACCACCGCACTCGACGTGACCATCCAGGCTCAGATTCTCGACTTGCTGGCGGACCTTCAGCGCGAGAACGGAATGGCAATCATCCTGATCACGCACGACCTCGGAGTTGTGGCTCGAATGGCAAAGCAGGTGGTGGTGATGTACGCCGGCGAAGTGCTGGAGTCGGGTCCGGTAGACGAGATCTTTTACCGGGCCGCCCATCCCTACACTCTGGGCCTGAAATCCGCGATGCCGACCAACGACGCAGAGGCAGAGCAGAGTCTCATGCCGATCGAAGGCACGCCGCCGGACCTGTTCTCGCCGCCACCCGGCTGTGGCTACTATGCCAGGTGCCCGCACGCCATGGATGTGTGCGTGACTCATCATCCGAAGTTGAACGCGTTGGGAGAGCGGCACCAGGCACGGTGCTGGCTCCACCACGAAGACTGTCCGGTCCAGGTCGAGGATTTGTACCAGGCATGACGGAAGCGCTCGTAGAAACCAAGCTGCTGACCAAACATTTCGAGATCGGAAAGGGTCAGACTGTCCATGCTCTCGATGACGTGAGCCTTCGTATCGAACCGAAGGAAATCTTGGGTCTTGTTGGCGAGAGCGGATCCGGCAAGTCGACCTATGGCAAGACGCTCATCGGACTGCACGCGAAGACGTCGGGCGATGCCTGGTTGAGGGGCGAGAAGCTGCCGCAGAGATACAAGCGGCTTCACTTCCAGAAGCTTGGACGTGACATGCAGATGATTTTCCAGGATCCGTACTCATCGTTGAACCCGCGGATGACCGTCGGCGAGATCATCGGCGAGGGACTGCGTCTTCACCGGGAAGTCTCCGGCTCGGAAGTCCAGGACCGAACGGTCGAGTGGCTTCGGAGAGTGGGACTCAATGCCGACCACATGTCGCGCTACCCCCATGAGTTTTCGGGAGGCCAGCGGCAAAGAATCGGCATTGCCCGTGCCCTTGTTCTCGAACCGGAGTTCGTGGTCTGCGACGAGCCGATTTCAGCGCTTGATGTTTCGGTGCAGGCGCAGGTGGTCAACCTGCTGGACGAACTCAAGGCGTCCATGGGTCTGACCCTGCTGTTCATCGCGCACGACCTGTCCATTGTGAGGTACGTTTCGGACCGGATCGCAGTGATGTATCTCGGTTGCGTGATCGAGACCGGGCCCGCAAACAGCGTGTTCTTCGATGCCAAGCACCCATACACGGAGTTGCTGATCCAGTCCAACCCGGAGCCGGACCCCAAGTCCGAACGCACCCGTCTCTCGACGAGGATGAAGGGCGAGATCCCTTCGCCCGTCAACATCGCGCCGGGGTGCCGATTCGCGCAGCGGTGTCCCAAGGTGATGGATGTCTGTCGGGAGCAGGCGCCGGACCTGTTGCCCCTTGAGGGTGTTTCCGAAGAGAGGCACGTAGCCTGCTACCTCTATCAGTGATCCTGCTGCCGTAGCGACGGTTCCGCGCATCCTTTCAAGAGGTCGGACTCCATGTCCATCGGACAGGTTGTGATGCCGTGAACATGGCAACGCCAGCGCCGCGAGGATCGTTCGTTCGTGGGTTGGAACTGCGGCGCGGGAGCGGTTTCAGGAATCAGGCGTTGGGCCTCATCTTGGCGACAACGTCCTGAAGGCGACCGAGAATGGAGACCAACGACAACTTGCAATTGATTGAGGGCATGCGCATTCCATGAGCATGGATTCGTTCGGCTCTCGAAACTCTCTTGCCGTGGGCGACCGAGAGGTCGAGTTCTACGATCTCTCCGCGGCACGGGATGGCGGATCAGGAGACTTCTCCCCGCTCCCGGTATCGCTGAAGGTATTGCTCGAGAACCTGCTCCGGTTCGAGGACGGCTCCACCGTCACCGCGGACGACATCAGGAGTGTTGCCAATTGGAGCCCTGAAGGGTCATCTTCCCAGGAAATCCAGTTTCGGCCGGCAAGAGTCCTCATGCAGGACTTCACGGGCGTGCCAGCAGTCGCCGATCTGGCCGCCATGCGCAACGCGGTCGCAGACGCTGGTCGGGATCCAGAACTCATCAACCCGCAGGTGCCCGTTGACCTGGTCATCGATCACTCCGTGATGGTGGACCACTTTGGAACGAGCCAGGCCTTTCGGCGCAATGTCGAAATGGAGATGGAACGCAACCGTGAACGCTACCGGTTTCTGAAGTGGGGACAGCGGGCGTTTCGAAACTTCAGGGTGGTTCCTCCGGGCACCGGAATTTGCCACCAGGTGAATCTCGAGTACCTCGCACGCGTGGTGTGGAGTCAGGAGGCCAATGGTGTCACGGTCGCCTACCCCGATACGCTCGTGGGAACCGACAGCCACACCACGATGATCAACGGTCTCGGTGTGCTGGGTTGGGGTGTCGGAGGAATCGAGGCCGAGGCCGCCATGCTTGGCCAGCCGATATCGATGCTGGTTCCCGAGGTGATCGGCGTTCGGATTTCGGGCGAACTCGCTGAGGGAATCACCGGAACGGATCTCGTCCTTCGAGTGGTGGAACGGCTGCGGCAGCTAGGAGTGGTGGGCAAGTTCGTTGAGTGCTTCGGGCCGAGTCTCGACCAGCTGTCGCTGGCGGATCGGGCGACGCTCGCCAACATGGCTCCGGAGTACGGCGCAACCTGCGGATTCTTCCCGATTGACGAAGAGACTCTTGCGTACCTGAGACTGACCGCGCGACCCAAGGAATGCGTGAACCTGGTGGAGGCGTACGCCAAGACTCAGGGCATGTGGCGGGATCCTGACGAGGAGCCTACATATTCCGGACTGGTGGAGATCGACCTGGCGACCATAGAGCCCTCCGTCGCGGGGCCCAAGCGACCGCAGGACAGGGTTCCCGTCAGGAACCTTCGATCAGCGGCGGAAAAGGCCATACGAGAGAGCGCTGGCGGGGATATCGACAAGCGGATAGCAACCAACAAGGACGGCGTGTCGCTCGGTCATGGAGACGTGGTGATCGCCGCAATCACGTCCTGCACCAACACTTCCAACCCGGCCGTGATGATTGCAGCCGGATTGCTGGCCCGGAACGCGCAGCAGCGAGGCATATCGCCGAAGCCGTGGGTGAAGACCTCGCTTGCTCCAGGTTCGAAGGTCGTGACTGAGTACTTGAAGCAGGCTGGGTTGCTGGAGCCGCTCAATGCGTCCGGATTCAACGTTGTCGGATACGGATGCACCACGTGCATCGGCAATTCCGGCCCCTTGCCGGCGCACCTCTCCGATGCCATTTGCCGGGGCGACCTGGTTGTGGCTTCCGTGCTGTCGGGCAATCGCAACTTCGAGGGTCGGGTGCACCAGGAAGTCCGCACGAACTGGCTTGCCTCACCGCCATTGGTGGTCGCGTTCGCGCTTGCTGGCACAACACGCGTCAACCTTCTCGAGGATCCCATCTGCAGGGATGGCACGGGAACGCCTGTGCATCTGCATGAGATCTGGCCGAGCGCGTCGGAAGTCCAGCGGGTGATGGACAGTGTGTCGGCATCCATGTTCCGAAAGCAGTACGCGGACGTATTCGAGGGGCCGGAGGAGTGGCGCCGACTCAAGGTGGCGTCGAGCAACACCTTCAGATGGGACGAATCCACCTACATCAGGCAACCGCCGTTCTTCAACTCCGAGCGGCACGGCAAGCGGAAGTTCGGGGTGAGAGTTGCCCGGATCCTTGCGTTGCTGGGTGATTCGGTGACGACGGACCACTTCTCGCCTGCAGGCGCCATGGAAGCTTCGTGGGCAGCCGGGGAGTACCTGGAGCAGCA
>JAGWBL010000124.1 GCA_021295935.1 Pseudomonadales bacterium | reverse complement strand
GCGTTTCAACTGTTGCCTTGGAGCAGGTCCACGAAGCCTGTTTCCGCCATCGCTACCACTTCCTCTGTGGGACCCTGTTGGGAGACGCCGCCGGCTCCCATCACGACAAGATGTTGACTGAGTGCACGCGCCTCCGCGAGGTCGTGCGTGACCAATATCACGGTCAATCGCTCATCTCTTTGCAACCTCTGGAACCGGGCAGCGATGTCGGTTCGGTTCAGAGGATCGATTCCCGTGAAGGGCTCGTCCAGCAGGACCAGGCTGGGACGGATCATCATCGCCCGGCACAGACCGACACGCTGCTGCTGGCCTCCGGAAAGTTCGTACGGATACCGGTGCGCAAGATCGTCTTCCAGTCCCATGAACTTGAACAGTTCGCTGACTCGATCCGAAATCTCGTCAACCGTCCAACCACACAACTTGGCAACAAGGCTAGCGTTCTCAAGGGCGGTCTGGTGCGGGAACAGGCACGCGCCTTGCACCGCGTAGCCAATGGAACGCCTGAAGCTCGCGATGCCTCTGTCGGGAATGGACTCTCTCGAGACCAGGACCTCGCCCTCGTCGGGTTCGTGCAGGCCATTGATCAGCTGCAGAAGTGTTGTCTTGCCGCTTCCGCTCTCTCCGACTATCGCCGATGTTGCGCCTCGAGGGAAGCACACGGAAAGGTCTCTGAATACCCAGTCCGAACCGAACCGTTTGCCCACGTCGACCAGTTCGACAGCAGCGGGTGGTTGTCGATCAGCTGGCGCAGTACTCGGCAAGTAGAAGTTCGTCGTGCTCAATCAACGATTGCAGAATAGCGCATTGCTGCTCGTTCTCGGCTTGCCTCAGTTTCTTGCGCAAGTCTGTCAGGTGCTCCTCAATGGAAGGCTCCCCTTGCATCAACCGACTGCGAACGAAGCTAGCGTGTTCTGTTCTTTGCGCTTCCGTCAGCAGGTCCGGAAACTCCCTTGCGCGAAGCCTCTTCGCCAGTCCTGGAAGCCTGTCGTCGGTGAATCCCAGTGATCCGAACACCTGGCGCCTCGCGAGTGCGGTGCGCGCTTTCGTGAGGAGAGGTTTGTCCGCGTTCGGAATGAACCCGTCGTAGAGACGTTCTTCCTCCATTCGATCTGGTGTGTTCTGAGGAATCGGACTGAACGCTTCGACGACTCGCGCCTTGAGATCGTGCATGGACTGCAGTCGCTTGAACGCGTCTCGAGCTTCAGCCTTCGACGTTCCGGTACGACGTTCGGCGGCATCGTCGAGGGTTGCGAGTGGAGCGACCATCGGAAAGGCATTCAGTCGCAACTCCGCAACAGGAGGACGCTTCCAGCCTTCGGGTCGTTCGTTCTTGGGGCAAAAAATCTCGGCGCGGAGTTCGCTTGGAGTCCCTTCCAGAAGAAGTTCAAGCGATCCGGACAGATCACAGACAATCAGGGATTTCTTTCTGTCGGGATAGGGAGCAAGCACGGCTGCGGGCGCTGCGCACCATCGCTCTCGACCGTAGGTTGGGGAGATATGGACGAACGGCTCTTCCTTCTCGAGCAGGTCTGTCGCGGAACGTTCGCGGTCGGTCACTCCATACTGCCAGAGTCTGGGCTGGGCAGCTCGAAGTCTTCGGGCAATCTCCAAAGTGGACCGCACATCCGACAAGGCGGTATGTGCGCGAGACTGCACTATTCCGTTTGCGCGGCAGAGGTCGTCCTGGCGGAACGTGGGTCCGCTCCCGTCCGTGGGCCACTCGATCCCATCCGGTCGCAGCGCCGCGCACATCATCACCAGGGGAAAGAGGTCGGCTCTCGAATTTCCGTTTTCGTACGCCCATGAGTAGGGGTCGAAGAAGTTCCGGTAGAACGCGTGACGAACGAACTCGTCATCGAAGCGGATCGAGTTGAAACCGATGATGGTAGTGGACGGAACTGAGAATTCCCGCTGGATCGTGGACATCACTTGCCACTCGGAGCGGGTGGACGCGTTGACTTGTTGGGGAGTCAGCCCGGTGATCAAGCAGCTCTCGGCATTGGGCAGGACTTCGGCCGGCAATGGGACGAAGGTCTCGACCGGCTCGCCCAACTCTTCAAGGTCGTGGTTCGTTCGGACGCCTGCGAACTGCATGATGCGATCCCGAACCCTGTGGGTGCCTGAAGTCTCCAAGTCGTACCAATAGAATGTCGGCACACTCCGTCTCATCTTGCTGGTCCGCGGGCCCTTTGGTTCATGCCGCAGATCCCACGCACGGTTGCGCTTCTGCTGGGACCGGTCGTCGCGTTGCTTTGTGGTGCCGGACTGAGCATGGCTGGATTGGAAGCACCGGCTGCCATCACCGGAGCGGTCACGGCACTGTGCGTCGTCTGGTGGATCCTGGAACCGATTCCGATACCGGTCACCTCCATGATGCCCTTGGCGCTTCTGCCCCTTCTTGGCGTGCTTTCGGCGCGGGAGGTGTCTGCGGCGTACGGCGACAAGCTCGTCCTCCTGCTCCTTGGGGGGTTCATTCTCTCCACCGCAGTAGCGGGAAGCGGCGCTCATCGTCGACTGGCCTTGAACATGGTAAGGCTGTTCGGCGGCGCAAGTCCCCGCAGGCTCGTGTTCGGGTTCATGGCAGCCTCGGCCTTGCTGTCCATGTGGATTTCCAACACTGCTACCTCGCTGATGCTGTTGCCGGTGGCATTGGCTGTGCTCGAAAACGCCCGCGATCGAGCGCTGGCGATCCCGTTGCTTCTGGGCATTGCCTACGCGGCCAGCATCGGAGGAATCGGCACACCGATCGGCACGCCCCCCAATGCCGAGTTCATCGCGGTTTACGAACGAGAGTTTGGCGAGGAGATTTCGTTCTTCCGCTGGATGCAGATGGGTTTGCCTCTCGTGCTGGTGATGCTTCCGCTTGCTGGCCTTTGGCTCACGCGATCGCTCAAGGCAAGCGAGCCCATCGAGATCCCGGAGGTCGGAGAATGGACGACTCACGAACGCCGAGTGATTATCGTTTTTGCGACCACAGCGTTGGCGTGGGTCACGCGCCGCGAGCCTTTCGGAGGCTGGTCGGGGTTGCTCAACCTTCCGGGTGCGAACGACGCGGCGGTAGCTCTGATCGCAGTCGCCGCGATGTTCATCGTTCCCAACGGCAAAGGCGGCCGTCTGCTTGATTGGGAGACAGCCAACAAGATCCCGTGGGGCATGCTGATTCTTTTCGGTGCCGGACTCTCCATAGCGACAGCGTTTCGCGAGTCGGGATTGAGCGAGAGTCTCGCGGGGGGCCTGACCGTGTTGCAGCACGTGCATCCGGTCCTCCTGATCCTGACGATTTGCGTGATGGTCACTCTGCTGACAGAGTCGACCAGCAACACCGCCACGACAGCGCTTCTCATGCCCATTCTGGCTGCAGCGTCGGTAGCCGCGGACATCGACCCGTTGCTGTTGATGGTGCCGGCCGCCATGAGCGCCAGCTGTGCTTTCATGTTGCCGGTGGCCACCCCACCCAACATTGTGGTTTCGTCGACCGGCCTGATTCCGATCCGTCGAATGGTGCGGGAAGGGCTTCTGCTCAACCTCATCGGAGTGCTCGCGATCACCGGTGTTGTCTACCTGCTTGTCTAGGGCACTCAGCTGGACGCCACTCCGTTGAGACGAGGGCTTGAGGCACTGCGCGGCACCACCGGGCTGGTCGTCATCGCGGTCAACACCATGATCGTGTGTGCGGTGCTCTATCCGATGGGGCTCGTCCGAACCGTCTTGCCAGATTCCAGGTTGCGCAAGGCAATCGGACAGCCCATGGACCGGTTGATTGACGCGTGGGTCGCGGTCGCCCGAGCCGTGGTGCTTCACCTCGGTGTCACAAGGCTCGACGTGCGGTTTCCTCGGGAAGCGGAGGGCATGGACAGGTGGAATCTCGTCATTTCGAATCATCAGTCATGGGCGGACATTCTTGTGCTGCAGGCGGCCCTCTACGAGCGCATTCCCCGCCTCAAGTTCTTTACGAAGCGCCAGCTGACTTGGCTGCCTCTGCTCGGGTTTGCGATGTGGATGCTGGGCTTTCCGTACGTCTATCGTCATAGCCCGGAGCAGCTGAGGTCGCGCCCCGATCGAATGGGCCGTAACCGCGAGGCGACTCTTCGCCAATGCAAGCGATTCCATGAGCGTCCGGTCAGCGTGCTGATCTTTGCGGAGGGGACTCGCTTCACCAAGGAGAAATGGAGGCGCGGAGAACGCTCTTTCCGCCATCTCCTTCGGCCACGAATGGGCGGGATTCGCTACGTGCTGGAGTCGCTCGGACCGAAGATTCCAACCATTGTTGACGTGACCATTCAGTACGAAGGGGACGTGCCCGGATTCTGGGAGTTCATGTGGGGTGGATGTCGGAGTGTCGACGTGAATGTGGTGTCGC
>JAGWBL010000123.1 GCA_021295935.1 Pseudomonadales bacterium | reverse complement strand
GCAGCAAAAGGCGAACCACATACGAAAGAAGCTGTTGCTCAAACCCGACGCCCGACTGCTGGACATCGGATGTGGTTGGTGGCCGCTCGCGATCCACATCTCCAGGCGGCCGTTCGGCATGTTGTCTACGAGATCTTTGCTGCCCGCCGGATCGACCAGACGATCTGCGGAACCATGGACGGCGAGGACGGGGATGTCCAGCTTCCTCAGCTGGGGCCTGCGGTCAGGTTCGCAGAGAATGGCGGCGAACTGTCTGGCGACGCCGTCCGCCCGATGACACCGGTCGTAGGCGACTTCGATGAAGCGTCCTATCCCCAGCTCGCGAGAATCGTAGTGGGGGCCGCCAAGCACCCGGCAGGCATGTGTCGCGGACTCGATGTAGCTCTCGCGAGTGGTCTGCATGACCGAGGTGGCCAAGGCTTGGACAGCGTCCGCGTCAGGTTTGGGAAGTTCGGGATTTCCGGTATTGCTCATGACCGAGGTGAGGCTGAACACCCGTTCCGGGTGGTGGATCGCGAGTCGCTGGGCGATCATCCCTCCCATCGACACGCCAAGCACGTGCGCGCCCGACTGTCCGATATGGTTGAGCAGGTCACGCACGTCGGCAGCCATGTCTGTGAGCGAGTATCGCGCATCTAGCGTCTCAGGAGAGCTCATGGCGGCGAGCAGGGTGTCCAGGGAGGGTGCCGGTGCGGAGTGACAGAACGAAAGCCCCACGGCCCGGTTGTCCATCGTCACTACACGGAATCCCGCTCTCACGAGCCCCGCGATCAAGGAAGGGGCCCACTGCACCAATTGGCAACCGACACCATGGATCATGATGAGAGGCGGTTGCGATCTCGGACCATGCTGCTCGAAACAAATGGTTCCCGACGACCCGGGAAATGTCGGCATGCGGTTTCTGTGCGGCGATGACGGTCGTATCGTACTTGCAGCAAGAGCGCGGATGGATCATCCGGCAAGTGGATTCCGGGAAGTTCCGGAGCGACCTGTCGTCGATCAGTCCTTCGCGCCCAGAATGGCGGATGCAAGCGCTTCGAGAGAACTGAGCGTCCACGTTGGTTGCGCTTGCACTGGCTTGACCGCGTCGGCGCGACCGGCGGAGCGATCGATCCAGACCGTTGGCCAACCGAGCGACGATGCCGGAACGATGTCATGAAAGCGACTCTGCGCAACGTGAAGGATTCTTGCACCCTTCGGGAGTGCATCTCGAAGTGCCTGGAACATGCGCAAGTCAGGCTTGTATGCGCCCACGTCACCGGCGAGCACGCGGGCCGCGAAATCAACCCCCAGTGACTGCTCGGTCACCTCGAACAGATCGGCATCGGTGTTGGAGAGAACGGCAAGGCTGAATCTCCGGGACAGCCGCTTGAGAGCTTCGCAGGAGTCGGCAAATGGCGGGGACTCCGCGATCGACTGCACGAAACGTGCGGTTTCAGCCTTCGAGGGCACGAACGCCAGGCGTTCGCCGATCCGTCGCAGGACTCCCTCCAGGACATCCCGGTATCTGCCGCCTTGACTCTGCAACTCGGGTTCGTGCATGGCGACGCAGCGCAGGAGAAAGTGATCGACGACGTGGACGTCGTGCGCCCGCAGAATCGGCTGCAGAGCGCCGAGCATGGAGGTTTCCCAGTCGACGATCGTGCCGTAGCAGTCGAACGACAGCACGTCGAACTGGGAAAGGTCGGGAGCGGTCACCTACGGTCGGTGCGGCGAATCCTCGTGGTTCGATCCGCCAAGATGCCGAAGAACGGCTTCGGACCGACGAAGAACCAGCCCAGCTGTTCGTCGCACTGGGCACAGTGTGCGGGCACGCACCGGTACTCGGGAAACACCGTTCCCTCAACCGTCGTGGAGTTGTCAGGCACAAGACCCGGCGCATCGCTAAAGCAATCGAACCTAAGGACGTGGCCGCTCTCAAGAGCGACCTGATGACTGTGGAGTCCCATCACGATGGTCTTGCATGCCAGGTCTGCAAGAGCATGCGCACAGGACTCGCAGACCACGAGCTGATCGGGTGGCTTGGCTTCCGCCTGGACGATGCGATTAAGGAGGGTCGGCATGTCCAGAGTGTATTCGCGCCCTCTCGCTGCTTCCTCGAGCAGAGACTCGTTGGGCCTTGGTCATGCCTTGGTTCGCATTTGCAAGCGCCAGGTTCGAACTGGGCAGGAAATCCCGCAATGTCACCACTGGACATTGGTGTTAACATGTTTCGGGCTAGCGACGCCGACAAGCTGCACTTCGCCCGATTGGCGCTCCACGGACTCGATCCTTCCGGTACCGGAAGGGCGTCGCTGTCCTTTCGCAACAGTTCCATTGGTCCGACAGAGCGAGTTCACTGGTGTTCAAGACGATTCGCGGTTGGTTCTCCCGAGAGTTGTCCATTGACCTAGGCACGGCCAACACGCTGATCTACGACCGGGAACAAGGGCTGGTGCTGGACGAGCCCTCGGTCGTGGCGATACGTCCGAATCGAGGCTCGATCGCGGCCGTGGGCAAGGACGCCAGACGCATGCTTGGCCGCGCGCCAGGAGGGCTTGAAGTCGTCCGGCCGTTGAGAGACGGCACGATCAACAACTACAAGGCGACGAAGGAAATGCTGGCGGCCTTCATTCGCAAGATCCACGGCGACTCCATCATTCGTCCGAGTCCGAGAGTGCTGGTGTGCGTGCCTTGCAAGGCCACGGAGGTCGAGAAGCGAGCGGTTGTTGAATCTGCACAGGAAGCTGGCGCGCGCGAAGTGTTCCTGATAAAGGAACCCATCGCTGCCGCGGTGGGTGCAAACCTGCCGGTTCACGAACCGACCGGGACCATGGTGGTGGACATTGGCGGCGGAACCACGGAAGTGGGAATCGTGTCGTTGAGCGGTCTCGTCTACTCGGGAAGCGTTCGACTGGGTGGAGACAAGGTCGACGAGATGATCATCGACCACGTCAAGCGGAAGCACGGCAGCACGATCGGGGAAATCAGCGCCGAGCGCATCAAGAAGGAGATCGCCGCGGCCATCCCTCAACCCAATGTCCTGCAGATGGACGTGCGCGGCCACAATCTGGCGGCTGGCATTCCCAAGAAGTTTGTGGTTGACAGCAACGAGATTCTGGAGGCAATCACGCCGTTCCTGAACCTGTTGATTGCGGAAATCCGGAGATCTCTCGATCAGTGCGGGGGCGAACTCTCGGCTGACATCCATGAGACCGGCGTGGTGTTGACTGGGGGTGGTTCGATGCTCCGAGATCTCGAGACGTTGATCTCAGAGGAGACCGGGCTGCCTGTCGTGGTTGCCGCCGAACCCCTGCAGTGCGTCGCTCGCGGTTGCCGTACGGTGCTTGCCGAGAACGACACCGTGCTCATGGAATCGTTCGTACCCTAGCCCTTCGGCTGTTTCGAACTCCTGATGAAGGACCAGGGTCGCTTCGCAGTTCGCGGTCTCGGGATCTCCAGTTGATCCGGACGATTTCCACAACCCACGTCAGCGGACCCAGAGCATGCCTGTTGATTGCTCTCTCGTTCGCGCTTTTGGTGGTGGAGGGCTCTACGGACCTTCTCGAATGGCCGAGGGGCTACCTCTCGTATGTGGGGCTGCCCTTGCACTCGGCCGTCGCCGTTCCCTACAACTTGGTTGGCGGCATTCGGGACCATCTCTTGGCCACGTCCAATCTGCGGGCCGAGAACCGCGAACTCAAGACCCGTCTCTTGAAGCTCGACACCGAAGCGCGGCAGTTGCGAACCGAACTCTCCGAAGCCGATGCCCGGCTCCAGTTGTTCAACAGCAGCGTGGCTCGGCTGCCAGGCTATCAGGTCGCCAGACTGGTGGGAGTAGTAGCAGGGCCGCAGCGGCACGAGGTGGTGGTGGACGTTGGCATGCGCGATGGAACCCAACAGGGAGCGCCTGTGGTCGACGAGTTCGGAGTGTTCGGCCGTGTCATCGATGTGCATCAAGCGACCTCGAACGTCATGGGCGTGACCGACTCTCGTTTCGGGGCGCCGGCCGTCGTTGAACGAACGGGAATCCGCGGCATCGTCTCCGGCACCGGAAGACAGCGCCTGGTGCTCGACAACGTGCTGGACGCGAGCTACGTCGAAGTAGGTGATCGTGTCGTCACTTCAGGCATGTACCGCGTCTTTCCGGATGGGTTGCTCCTCGGTGTGGTGGACTCGGAACCCGAGACGCGTACCGACGGAGAACTGGAGATTCTCGTCAGACCGGCGGCTGCTACGGGGACCAGCAAGTACTTGTTGGTCATTTCGGTAGCAGACTGAACTCGCGCAGTGTCTTTGGCCACCCCGAGGGTCGCCGTCTTCGTGACGTGTGGGCTGAGCGTTCTGTTGGTCTTGTTGCCTGCGCCCGGCGCACTTCCCTCA
>JAGWBL010000122.1 GCA_021295935.1 Pseudomonadales bacterium | reverse complement strand
TTTATGCTCCCGAGACTGATCGACAGAAAGGCGAGCAACGACAGGAACGGAATCCACCCCACCTGCATCGCCTGACCGGCGACCTGCGCTACCGTGACTGGCCCGGCCAGATTATCAACCGACACGTTGCCGGTGATCATCTTCCTGACCACGCCCACCGTCAGAGCAATGGCATCGAGCGTCTTGTCCATGGCAGCGGGTACTGCTGCCAGCGCACCCAGCCGCACGGAGTGCTCCTGCATCGCGACGCTGATCCCGGCAAATCCTCGCAACGCACCATCCGACCCTTCGACCGAGGTTGGCGTCAATACTGTCGACACGCTGGTTCCGGACCGAACCACTTCAATGGCCATGCCGCTTCCAGGACTGGCAGCAATCCGTGACGCCAGCTCGGACCAAGAATGAACCTCGGAGCCGTCGATGAAGCTGATGCGGTCTCCTGATCGCAAGCCGGCCAACTCGGCTGCAGATCCTTCGACAACCTCGTCTACGACTGGCGCCAGAGCGGGAACCAACCCCAGTTCCCGTGTCAAGTCCGCATCCCTTGTCCCCTGCAGCCACGATTGGATCGGGATCGAACGCATCGCTTGGTGACCGTGGTGTTGGACCGTGATTTCGATGGAGCCCGTCTCTCCCAAGCGGGCCGCAAGCGCCAGGTTGACGTCGTACCAGGAGGGAGTGGCGTCGCCGTCCACCTCTACGATTCGCTCGCCCCCCGCAAATCCGGCTTCCCAAGCGGCCGAGCCTTGGCTTGGCGCGTCCAGATTCGCTACGGGATAACTCGTGCCCGAAACCAGGATCAGCCAGAACACCGCAAGAGACAGCACGAGATTCGCGACAGGCCCTGCGGCAGCTATGGCGATGCGACGTGGCGGAGAGGCGGCGTTGAACGTCTGAGCGCGCATGTCCGGCGGAACCTCGAACTCGCGCTCGTCCAACATCTTGACGTAGCCTCCGATCGGGATCCAACCCAAGGTCCATTCGGTGCCGTTCTTGTCGACCAGCTTGTAGATCGGGCGGCCCAGTCCAATGGAAAACCTGAGCACAGCCACACCTGACCTTCTAGCGACCAAGTAGTGACCCAACTCATGGATAGTGACCAGAATGAAGAACGCCGCGAGAATCGCGAACACGTACACCAACCAGCTCATGGGCCGATTCTCGCACTGGTCACCATGCAGCCGAGATGACTCAGCATCTCGGGACGTTGCAGTCCGGGTGCCTGCCGGTCCGGGACGCTAGCCAAGAAAGACAATGAATGCAGCTACCGCCAGCGCGCCCAGCAGTGAGTCGATGCGAACGACTATTCCCCCGTGACCTGGCAGGAACTCGCCAGAGTCCTTCACGTTCCAGGTCCGCTTGATCACGCTCACGATCAGATCTCCGAAGACCGCCGCCAGCACCAGCAACGCGGTCACCAGCAGGGCCATCGCGAGAGAGTCCAGCCAATTGAACACCAAGTGGCAAGCAACCCCCGCTGCCATGCCCAGCACGGCGCCACCGACCGTTCCCTCCCAGGTCTTGCCGGGACTGACGGAGGGGGCCATCTTGTAGCGGCCCAACCAGTTGCCGCATGCGTATGCACCGGAGTCCACAGCCCAGACAATGAAGAGAAGAACCAGCAGCCAGATGCCCCAATCCATCTGTTCACGAACCTCCGTCGCGAGCACTCCGCCTGCAACGCAGTAGAAGAACAGCAAGGTCATGGTTCCGGCCTTGGTTGTGACAACATCCCGACTTGGAGGTCGACCCAGCACGGCGAGCGAGCCCAAGACAACTGCAAGCAGGCCGGTCGCGATCCAGCCGATCGTCACCAGACCGCCGCCACCGTCCTCGCGGTGCCACTCGGTAGCCAGCAAGCAAACGCCCCCGAAGACCGGAACAGCCCAGGCTTCGACCAAGCCCTGCCAACCCACCATCCGGGTGCACTCGCGCAATGCCAGGATGATCACTGCCGAGACGCAGGCGGTGAATGCGACACGAGGCAGGAAACAGATGAGCAGGACCACCATCGGAATGGCGATGGCAGCGCTTCGAATGCGGATTGCAGCTGGGGATGTCACGAAGAAGCGCCGACCCGAACGCTGGATCCGCTGCCGCTGGCGCCGAATCGCCTCTGTCGGCTGCCGTAGGATTCCAGCGCGTTGTGCAGGTCTTCCACGGTGAATTCCGGCCAGAACCTGCGCGAGAAATACAGCTCGCTGTAAGCGAGATCCCAGAGCATGAAGTTGCTCAGGCGGAACTCGCCGCCGGTGCGTATGCAGAGGTCCGGCGCGGGCAGGTCGCCAAGCTCCAGGAAGCCGGAAAACGTGTGTTCATCTATGTCCCGCAGCTCGATCTCCCCCGCCTGAATCGCACTCGACAAGGCTCGGGCGGCCTGAACGATGTCCCACCTGCCGCCGTAGTTCAGGGCGATGTTGAGCGCGAGCTCGCTGTTGCCTGAGGTGCGCTCCTCCGCGTGAGCGACAAGCTCCTGCAGATCCGGGGGCAGTCTGTTCTTGTTTCCGATCAGGCGCAGCCGCGCTCCGCGTTGATCAAGTTCGTCCAGTTCCGAAAAGAGGGTCTCACGCATCAATCCGAACAGGAGGTTGACCTCGATAGAGGGTCGTCGCCAGTTCTCCGTGCTGAACGCGAACACGGTCAGGCACTTGATGCCGGCATCCGCGCAACCCATGGCGATGGATCGGAGGTTGCGGGCGCCAGCACGATGACCATCGTGCGTGCTCAGCCCATGGGCCGCTGCCCACCGCCGATTTCCGTCCATGATGATCGCCAAGTGGTGGGGCGCCGCGCGACGCCGCCTTGTCCAGTCAGTCCTTCGATCAGACGACATTTCCTGCTTCACTCCCAGACGCGCATCCCCGAGATCCAAGACTGGTTTCCCAGCGGTCTGAAGCCATTGTCGGCAAGCTCTAGATCTCTATGAGCTCGGCCTCCTTGTTCTCCAACACCTTGTGAATGGATGCGATGCAACGGTTCGTCAGTTCCTGGATCGCTTCCTCTCCTTCGTGACCCTCGTCTTCGGTCAGCAATTTCTCCCTGACCATCTCCCGTATGTCCTTGATCGCGTCCCTGCGCACCTGGCGAGCGGCGACACGCGCTTGTTCCGCCTCTTCCCTCGATCGACGGACGAGGTCGCGGCGGTTTTCCTCCGTAAGCGGCGGCAGCGGCAGGCGTATCAGCTCCGACGTGCTCTGTGGAGTGATCCCCAAGTCACTTTTTTGCAGTTCCCGTTCGATGACCGTCAGCAGCGACTTCTCCCACGGCGTGACGACCAACGTCCGCCCTTCCTCGACCTTGATGGTCGAGACTTGCTTCAGCGACGTGCGAGTGCCGTAGTACTCGACGCTGATGTCATCCAGCAACGCGGGGCTGGCGCGACCGGTGCGAATGCGACCCAGGACCTGCCGAAGTCGATTGACGGCCCTGTCCATGCCATGCTGCGCGTCTTCGGCAATTTCGTCAATCATCATCGCCGTCCTGATGCAGTACCGGCAGCCATCAGCGTGCCAACAAGCCCGCCCCTTGCGATTCTAAGCAAGGCGCCGGACTCTCTGATGTCGTAAACGCACATGGGCATGCCATGGTCTCGACAGAGCACCGCCGCCGTGTGGTCGATGATCTTCAGTTCCCTCTGCAGGACTTCGTCGAACGTCAGCCGGTCAAACTTTCGGGCATGCGGATGCGTCCGGGGGTCTGCTTCGTAGACGCCGTCCGTCAGCGTTCCCTTGATGACCAGGTCCGCTTCCAACTCGATCGCTCGCAAGCATGCGGCCGTGTCCGTGGAAAAGAGAGGACTGCCGGTTCCACCTCCACAGATCACCACGCGTCCGTTCTCGAGCATCGCCCTGCCCCGTTCCGCGGAAAAGCCACCGCCAACACCGGGCAGCGGAGCTGGAGTCAGAATTGATGCCGGGATGCCGCAGCTCCCGAGCGCACTCTGCACGGCCAGGGCGTTCATCACGGTGCCCAGCATGCCCATGTGGTCGGCAGTGACCAGAGGCAGCAACTCGACGTCGACCGAACTTCCCACGAGACGTACCCGAAAGACGTTTCCCGCCCCAACGACCACGGCAACCTGGAAGTCACTCCTCACGAGCTCGGCGAGTTCCGAACGCACATGGCGCAACGAATCCGCGTCGATGCCCGATCCGCCTGTTCCGCCCAGAGCCTCCCCGGACAGCTTGACGAGGACGCGCGAGCGGACCATCGGAACTTCCGACAGGCGCGACGTCTAGCGGACGTCCGAGGCTGGCAGGTCCTGTGCCTCTCCCTCGCCGCGCTGGAATCGCACGAAACGCCTGCACTCCACTCCGTGGGACTTGAGATGTCGGCCCACGGAGAGATCTTCATCCAGCACGAAC
>JAGWBL010000121.1 GCA_021295935.1 Pseudomonadales bacterium | reverse complement strand
GCGCTTATGCCCTCTGTGGTCTCGAGCAGCAACTGGTTCAGCTGCGGAGCGACGAACGACGTCTCTCGGTTCAACCGGATTCGAAAGCTCTCCGAGGCAAGGTACGAAACGCCCAGCCCCATCGTTGTTTCGCCGCCAATGCTCGCGATGCCCTCGGCGCCTGTGACTACGCCGTCCGCATCGGTGTAGGTGATGTCCGGAGTGTCGTAGTTGTCGTTGCGTCCAGACACGCTGACGGTGACCGCTTCCATTCCGGGTGTGCTGTTGCCCTCTCCCACCAACGGCATCGCAAGTTCGAAAAAGATGGAGCTGTTGGTTCGCTCTGCGGAAGTGTTGAACTGCGCAACGTCGGACACGGGGGACGACTCGATCAAGCCCACCGGAAATTCTGTCACGGTCTCAAGCGAGACGGTGTTCAGACTGAAACCGGCCAGCGCTCGGGCCATCCCGCCAGGCATCGCCATCATATCTCCGCTGACGAACCCTTCCAACCTGCTCTCGCCGTTCTCGGATTCCGCCATCAGCGGCTCCTTGGAGATGTATGGGGAGAGATCTCCCCAAGGATCGATGGGATCAGGGGGATCCACCAGCACACGGCACCGTCCGAAGGAAACCGTGCCGCCCATGGCCGCACACTCCTCGGGCGTCAATCCGGACAGATACCGCGTGATCGGGGTCACACCGTCGCTGTTCATGCCGGCGAACACGGCGCTGCGGTCCAGCTGGTTGAATCGGCCAGCCTCCAAGGTCGAGCTGGTCTGGCCAAACGAACCGGAGAAGGACCATCGATCGCCGATGTCGCCGTTGAGCGATGCCGTCCAGTCAAGTGTCGACGAATCCGTCTCCGTGTGCGGTCGATTCCCTATGTCCCTGCGCTGCCCGCTGACAGAGACGCGGGTGCCGAACGGATTGAAGGGGTTGTCGGGATGGAGTGAAAGACCGGAAAGCGTGATGTAACCCTGCTCGAAGGTTGTCGTGCGCGATTCATAACGCAGGTCAAACGAGCCGGACATGCTCTCCATCATGGGAACTTCCACGCTTCCTCCGATGGTGATCTTCGAAGCTTCGGGAATCACGCTGTAGCCGGCCTGCGTTTCCGAGCCCCATTGCGGGGGCTCGAAGATCTCGATCGACGAGAGGCTGGAGGCGGAACTCCACCCTTCGGGCAGCACCGCGTCAAACACCGGTTCCGCTCGGCCGCGATCTATCGCTCGCAAATCGTTGTAGGCGGCAACGGAGATGTTGCTGCCGTCCAATCGATAGAACGCCGGATTCGACAGGAACCCGGAGATGTCGAACTGGGGTCCCGGAAAGACCGATTGCTGGAAGATCGCCTCGTCCCGATCGGCGGCATCCAGTCCGGATTCGATCGACTGGTTGAAGCTGCCGGAAACCCGCAGGTCTCCCATCATCGCGGTGCCGGCCACCCCTGCCCGAAACTCCGAATAAGCCGTATCGCTCGGCATCTCAAGGTTCAAGTTGACGTCGATCTCCTCGTAGTCGCGTCTCGTGATGACGTTGACCACCCCGCCAACCGCATCCGATCCGTAGATGGCGGAAGCGCCATCCAGCACAATCTCGACCCGCTCCACCATGTTCAGCGGAATGGAGGAGATATCGGTGACGCCTCCCAGAATGCCGCTTGCGCCGATGCGCTTGTCGTTGACAAGGATCAACGTAGATTCGCTGCCG
The DNA here is from genome assembly GCA_021295935.1 of Pseudomonadales bacterium. Classification (GTDB taxonomy): domain Bacteria; phylum Pseudomonadota; class Gammaproteobacteria; order Pseudomonadales; family Azotimanducaceae; genus Bin55. Next base: position 2,677 of record JAGWBL010000121.1, on the reverse strand, counting down.
AGGCCCCGCAGGTTCACCGTGGAGGCTCCCGTGAAGTTGGTCCCGGTGTTCAGTCTCTGGCCGATCTGTTCCGTGGTCGGATTCTGGTTCTGTGGCAGCTGTCGGAGCAGGCGTTCAAGCGTCGGCTCGCCCGCCGCCTTGATTTCCTCCTCGTCGATCACTATGACTTGCTTTCCGAGTTCTCCAGCAGTCCTCGCGATGCGACTGCCTGTCACGACAAGTTCCTCCATGGGCATGTCGTCGGAAGCCTCGTCTTCCGCGGCCTCTTCCGCATCAACTTCTTCGTTCGCTCCTTGAGCCCATGCGGCGGAGCCCGCGAAGCACACGCACGCAGCCACCCATGTGGCCACAACAGACCGGCGGGCGAACGCCACCAATCGCACGAAAGTTCCCTGTTGCATCAAGGACATTTGTCCCACCCCTCAATTCCGCTGCACCAAGAGCGGAGTCACGTCTGAAACCTGCCTGGCAAGTGATCTCCCTGCACCCAGTCCGCGAACCGAGTGATGCCTGAGGCAGACTCTTCCAAGGACATTATGACATGACTTCCCAGCGGTCTCGAACTGAAACCCGCACAGACTGTGCACACTCCGACGCGACGTGACCTCAGACTCTGACGGCGGGGCATGCACGCTGCGTGTTCGACAGCGTCTGCTCGCCGAAGTTCGACCGATGCCAGTCGGTCGCGCACTCGGACCCTCATGGCCAAGAGCCCCTGGACTTGGGTGGTGACGGGCATGTTCAGGCTCTTCCTGCGTGCAGGCTCGATGATCGCATCGAGATTGGCTGCCGTTTCCAGCGGCTTGGCAAAATCTTTGTCCGGGTTGTCTTTCCAATACCTGTCGCAATGCCCCAGGTCTTGAATTGCTTGTTCCAACGCATTCTCTCCTGCACGGACTTGCGATCAATCGGCGCCACCCCTCCCGCGATGCACCTCGTCCAGGCGTAGACCTGACTGCTGGGAGGCTTCGGGTTGGTCAGCTGCATCAATCCATGGCCGTCGTCGTCCGACCCCGACGGCCGAGCATCGCTCTCGAACCGCTGGCATGACGACTCCTGGCGGATCATGCGGGGCAGGTGCCATTTCGAGCGACAGGTTCCGCCTCCGCCCTGATCTCTGCGCTCTGGTGGGATTGGTTCCCAGAATCTCCAAGGCGTTCTCGTGCTCCAGACTCGGCTAGGAGACCGTCTCACTTTGTCCGCGGCCGGTGTCCAATCGATTCTGCCAAACTGCTTGAACTCGAATCTCGCGCTTCCGGACTCAAGATTCGGTCACAAGATCCGAGCCGTGCTTTCTCGGCCAGAGTGCAGGCTTGGACACGGCTGACCAGGCGACGCGCACCCACCTGACCAACGCGAACGCCAACCAGAATCCCCATCCAATCATCAGAACGTGATACATCCAGAGTGGGAGCGAGACTACCAGTGGCGTCGGGAAGGATCCATTCGTGGCGTCGTTGAACCAAGCAAAGCTGTGTGGCGAAGAATCGACACCGAACACCTCCATCTGAGGCTGTCCCAGCAATGCCATGGGCACAGTCACGACGATGGCGAGCACTGCCAACACTGACAGCCCCGCGAACAGCACCTGAGCAACGAAGTACGTCGCGTGGTTCTCAACCGGCGGCGGGCGCTTGTTTCGAACCCAGATGGCCACGAACCAGACGGCCACCAGCGCCGCGACTTGCAGATTCGCAAGCGTCACGCCGAAGCTGAGCAGCACGGCATCTACCGGTCGAAGAGGAAAGTCCGGGATGCGAGTGAGCGCCGCCGCCACCGCCAACACAACCAAGAGCAGGGCCCAGGACAGGATTCCGGGACCCATTCCGGGTCCGCCAAGCCAGATCACCCAGCGGTTTGGAGGAAACTCGACTTGATTGCGGACGTTCGCAAGCGGTTCGGACAGCTCCACGGCGCGTTCTCGATACCAGAACGACATCGGCGCTTCGTCGATCCACGCCACCATGTAGTTGGACTCTCCGGTTGGTACCGTGATGGAGAACTCGGGCGTTTCGGGCACTGGAAGCGAATAGTCCCCGTGGGCAAGTAATTTGATCTCTGCCGTTTCCGGCAGGCGTACAGTCAATGGAACCCCCAAGGATGCAACCACGTCGAATTCCAGCTCGGTCGACCGGTAACGTCCGCTTGCCGAGGTCGTCAATCGTGCATTCTCGATCGTGATGGACCTGCCTTCAATGGGCATGGGTTTCTTGAGCCTCAACCCCAGGCTCTCACCTGCACGAGGTCGAAACGATGTCCCCGCTTTTCGCTCTGTCTTGACTGGGGCAATGCCTTCGAACTCCACTGACCAATGGTCGGACTGCTCGACGGTCCAGCGTTCGGTCCAGTTCTCTGCTTCTGATCTCTGTAGCGTGACCGTGTCCTCGGGAAACAGTCGGCTCCACCATGAAGCTCGGTACTGGTCGGGAGCCAACGTGAATCTTGCAACGCCGTCCACCACTTCGACGTCCTCGTCCACCACCACTTCGCCCTCGACCAGCTGCAGTCGGATCTCGATGGGTATGTCTTGCGTTGCCTCGACACGCCGTATCTTCGTGTGAACTCGAGGCTCCCGTTCGAACTTGAACACCCTCTCCACTTCCGCAAGAGGACTCAGCGATGCTTCGACATCCTCGAGTGCCTGCTTCTCGTCCCCGGGGGTCATTCTGGAGACTCG
>JAGWBL010000120.1 GCA_021295935.1 Pseudomonadales bacterium | reverse complement strand
TGCCAGTGCCTAGTGTGGATCGGTTGCTTGACGGCGATCGCATCCAGTGCGGCGATCCCTGAGACCGAGCGCGCGTTTCGGACCCAGATTCTTCGGGAACTGGATCTCGTGCAGGAGCTGGTGGATCGCGCCGAAGCTGCGCCGAGGACCGAGAACGGCGTGCGCTTCCGTTACGACCTGTTGAGAACCGACCTTGAGCGGGTTCAGGCCGGCATCCGAGTTTCCCTCCTGCCCCACCGGCCTGAACCTCGCTCTCTGGCGGACCCCGAAGGGAAGTACGTTCCATGACCGCAGCACAGGAATCGGCCTTTCGTGCCGCGTCGGGAGCGTATGCCAACTCGGTCCTGTTCGCGATAGCGGGAAGCGTCCCGGTGTTGACCCTGACCTGGACACCCTGGATCAGCATCGGCGCCTTTAAGGAGTGGAGGGCAGGGCAGATCGAACTTGTGGACCTCATGTGGATTGCGCTGCGCGCCTGCATCGTGCTGCTGGCGCTCGGGTTTTACGTGAGGTGAGGGCTCACCTGCAAGTGCAGAAAAGGAGGAACCCAGACATGAACATACGAACACGGATTGCGCTTCTTGCGTTCACCGTTGAGTCATCTTTGAACGCGGCATTGCCGACGCCCGTGGCACCGAGCACCTCGCCGGCGTCCGGCGACTGGATCGCCTTGATCTCCGGCTACATCAAGGACGGCAGCTTGGTGCTTGGGCTCGCCATAGCAACACTCGGATTCCTGTGGGTGGCCTACGTCGGTTTCGCGAAGTTCAACGAGGCCCGGCAGGGCAAGGCGGAGTGGGCTGAAGTTGGAGTCCTGGCTGTCGTTGGAGCCGTCGTGTTGATCTTCGCCAGTTATCTGCTGACCGAAGCCGCGGGCGTGCTGTAGGTGTCCGACCCGTCTCAAGACGAACGGCTGCCGACACGTCTCAATGCCGAACCAGCGGTGTTCAAGGGGTGTTCGACCTCGGAACTTGCCGCCTTCGCCGCCGCCTCCGCGGTGGTGTGGTTGCCATTCGGGATTGCGATCAGCTGGCTTGCCGGCGCGTTGACGATGGGTTTCGGTGTCGCCGGCGCGGGCATCGTCGCCACGGTGGTGGCGCTGGCTGCATTGTTTCAGCGTCTCAAGCGCAACCGCCCCGACGGCTACTACAAGTTCCGCGCCCGGATCTGGCTGGCGGAGCGACGGCTGGTCAAGGCCCCGATGGTCCTCGAGAGCCAGTCGTGGACGCTTGGCCGCACCCGGCGCGCTTGATGCGACGCTACCGGTTGGAAATCGACAACGTTCGGGCGCACATCCGGTCGCTGCGCGTACTCGCAGTGCTGCTCCTCGGCCTGGCGCTTGCACTGGTCATCGGACTCATGCGCGCTCCCGAGCACCTGACCGTGCACATTCCTCCGGATCTTCGTTCGGGGGCGAGTCTGGCGAGAGACGAGGTTGGAGATGCCAATGTATATGCCTTTGCCTACTACATCTTTCAGCAACTCAATCACTGGCCGAACGACGGTGCACGGGACTACGGATCAGCCATCTTCTCGCTGGCGGCATACCTCACACCCGAGTACCGGGCGTCATTGATCTCGGACGTGGAACTCAAGGGCAAGCAGGGCGAGCTCGCGCACCGCGCCCGTAGGGTTCAGCAGCGGGCGGGGCGCTCTTACGAGGAAGCCCGCGTGGACATCATGGACGACGAATCCTGGGTCGTCTGGCTGGATCTGCAGTTGTTCGAGTCGGTTCAGGGCATGACGGTCAAGGAAACCCTGATCCGCTACCCGATCCGCGTGGTGCGTTACGCGGTGGACCCGGAGTCGAATCCGTGGGGTCTCGCCCTGGACGGCTTCCACGAACCGGGACCCTTTCGCATCGATCACGTCGAGACTGCCGACGCTACAACCCGGGGCAAGGGAGGCGACTGACATGAGAATCGCTCAGCGGGTCGCAATGCGGTGCTGGTTGGTTGTTGGGTTGGCGTCTCCGACGGGCGCACAGTTCGAGATCGAGCGGGTGACTTGGGATCTGCGTCCTGTCAGAGTGATCCTTGAAGTTGGGGTCGAGCGAATCCTCGAGTTTCCCGATCCGGTGCAGTTGGCGCTCCCAAGGGAGCTGCATGGCATGGTCACCGTTCACTCCACCAAGCGGGCGTTGTACGTGACGGCGCATCAATCGTTTGAGTCCCGAAGGGCGCTTGTTCAAAGCCACAACGATGGAACGGTTTACCTGGTCGACTTGCAGGCCGAGCACGACGCCCTGGCGAGTTCCATCTTGAGGGTGGTCGATGCAAGAACCAATCGGGCTTCATCACAAGGTGACAATCCTTGGACCTACGCCCGGATGACGCGTTACGCCGCGCGGCAGTTGTTCGCGCCTGAACGGTTGCTCAAACCTTCCTCGGATGTGGACCGCGTGCCGATTGAACGGAGCCCCGTGCCGTTGGTACGCGGCTGGAATGCCTCGGCCACTCCGCTTGCCTCCTGGAAGTCGGGAACGCTTCACGTGACGGCAGTCGAATTGGAGAACCGCGCGCCGATTCCTGTCGTATTGCAACCCGCGACCTTTCGCGGTCGCTGGCTTACCGCAACACTTCATGACCTCGAGCTCGACGCAGCGAACGGGCCACTCGACCGAACGATTGCCTACTTGATCTCGCGAGGGCCCTTCATGCAGGCCTTCAATCAGCTCGAGACCGCTCGTTGAAGTCATCGCGAGCCCTTCCTCTGGCTGCTGGAGCTGTCCTGTTGCTGCTCGTTCTGGTGATCGTGTTCGGACGAGGCGGGACTGCTGACGAGGTTCTACTGGACTCCGTGCCCCAGTCGCTGCCGCCGGACGCCGACACGCCTGCTGACACCATCAAGACCCTGACCGCGCGAGTCTCCGCCATGATTGCCGAACTCGAAGCCCTGAGGCTGGACAACGAGGAACTCCGAGAGGAGAACAGTTCCATTCGCGAGCAAGGCGAGACCATTGAAGCCAAGGTGCTTCTGGACGTCACGCGGATGCTCAAGGAAATGGAATCCAAGTCCCGCAATGCGGATCGCCAGGACCTCGAAACGCTCGAACGCCTCCTTGGACGGATGGAAGAGTTTTCCGAGCACGTGGATCAGTTCGGTGACGGCGGGCTGGGTCATGTCGCCAGGGTGGATGGCTGGAACGACGCACCACGATCGGACTTCGATCACGGGTCCGCATCGGACGGATACGGGTGGGGGCCACCCTCGGGACGGGGCCGGGAAGCGGAAGCGACTTCTTCAGCGTCGGCGCTTCAGTCGCCGACCCGGATTGGCGCAGTCAGCAAGAACGAGGTCAACAGGAGCGTATACACGATCCCTCGCAATGCCACGCTTGTGGACACCCGTTCGCTCACCGCACTGATCGGACGCGTCCCGTCGGGAGGGCAGGTGCAGGACCCGATGCCGTTCAAGGTTCTGACGGGACGTCGCAATCTGATCGCCAACGGCTACGAGTTGCCGGAAATCGAGGGCATGGTCTGGAGCGGCACCGCGATAGGCGACTGGACGCTGTCCTGCGTCAGCGGCACTCTGGAGTCCGCGACATTCGTGTTTGCGGATGGCACCGTTCGAACGGTGCCGGAGGCGGGTGCGGCGAACGAGCCGATTGGGTGGATATCCGATGCGCACGGTCTGCCGTGCGTGCCCGGAGCTCGAACCTCCAACGTCATGGGCCGACTCGGTTCCAGGATGAGCATTGACATCGTGGAAGCCGCCGCACAAGCCCATGCTGATGCCCAGACCACCGACATCGTGGGGGCGTTGGCTGAGGCCCGGCGATCCGTCACTGGAGACGTGAGCCGATTCGTCCTCGGTGAGACACTGGCCTCCGGAAGCCGCGAACTGGCGGATTGGATGGCGTCTCGAGCGACCAGCGAGTTCGATGCGGTCGTAGTGCCGGCGAACCGGCATCTTGCTGTCCACGTAGACAGAGAACTCCATATCGACATCACCCCCAATGCAAGGAGAGTCAACCATGAACGTTCCTATCAGGCGGGCCTGGCTGGCGGCGTTGACTAGCGTTGCCCTTGCAGGTTGTCAGTCTTCATCGGAATCGGTGCTGGCGGAACGCGGGCCGCTGATCGAGGAAATCTACCTCGAAATGGAATCGCCGACGCTTAGACACCACGGATTGCCCGGTCGTGCAGGCGCTGAACCGGAATTGGAGGATCCAGACGCGGGTTGCCAAGAAGCATCCCCTTCCGCAGAGTTTGTCCGCCTCGCCAACCCCACACTTCACATGTACGTCTATCCCCATCTCACCGAGATCGACCGGATTCCGATCCCGGGCTACATGACCTCGTTTCCCATGTACCAGACCGTGGAGATGGCGCTGCCGGGCGAACCGACCGAGCCCGCGGGCGGAAACTTCGCATCCTGTGGCAAGTAGG
>JAGWBL010000119.1 GCA_021295935.1 Pseudomonadales bacterium | reverse complement strand
GGGCATCGTCTCGGGATTTCCGGCCGCGATCGGACAGTCGTTCGAAGCCGCGCGGACGGGGGACATCAACGTCATTGCGTTGCTGTTCATCGGCGCCTTCGCGGTGGTCGTGGTCGGCTTCGTGGTGTTCATTGAGCGAGGGCAGCGGCGCATACCGGTCAATTACGCCAGACGGCAGCAGGGTCGCAAGATGGTGCAGGCGCAGCGTCAGTACCTGCCGCTCAAGATCAACATGGCAGGCGTGATTCCCGCCATCTTCGCTTCCAGCCTGCTGCTCGCTCCTGCGTCCATGGCGCAGTGGTTCGGCCAGAGTCCGGGCATGACGTGGCTCCAGGAGATAGCCCTGTTGCTCAGCCCCGGACAGCCTCTGTACATTCTGCTGTTCGGCGCGGGGATTGTCTTCTTCAGTTTCTTCTACACGTCCATCGTTTTCGACCCGTCGGACACTGCGGACAACCTGAAGCGGCAGGGCGCGTACGTGCCCGGCATCCGTCCCGGTCAGCAGACGGCGGACTATCTCGACAAAGTGATCACGCGGCTCACCATGATCGGATCCCTCTACGTCACGCTGGTCTGCCTTCTCCCGGAGTTCATGGTCGTGTTCTTCAATGTGACGTTCCAGCTTGGCGGCACGGCGCTGTTGATCGTGGTCGTGGTGGCCATCGACTTCATGGCGCAGATCCAGAACCATCTCATGGCGAGTCAGTACAAGAAACTGCTGGAGCGATCGAATCTGGGCGCGGTCCAGCGGTCGTCCCGGGCGTGAGGTGGTTTGCATGAAAGTACGCGCTAGCGTCAAGAAGATGTGCAGGAGTTGCAAGATCGTCAAGCGTCGTGGCGTGATCAGGGTGATCTGCGACAAGGAACCCAAGCACAAGCAGCGACAGGGGTAAGGCATGGCTCGAATCGGAGGGATCAACGGCCCTGACAACAACCACGCGTGCATTTCGCGCACCTACATCCACGGGATCGGCCGAACGACGGCTGAGGCTGTCTGCCGAACGGCCGGCGTCCGGGCTGACGTCAAGATCAGTGACCTTTCGGAAGGCGAGCTGGACGTGTTGCGCTCCCAAGTTGGCAAGCTGAACGTCGAAGGGGATTTGCGCCGCGAAACCAACATGAACGTCAAGCGGCTTATGGACCTGGGCTGCTACAGGGGTCTGAGGCATCGGCGCGGACTGCCGGTGCGCGGTCAGAGGACTCGAACCAATGCCCGCACGCGCAAGGGTCCCAAGCGACCGATACGGAAGTAGGACATGGCAGAGAACGAGCAAATGACGGACACGCCGCGAGCGGAGGAGACGCCGCGAACGGAGGGCAAGCCGCGAACGGAAGGCAAGCCGCGAACGGAGGACAAGCCGCGAACGGAGGACGAACCACAAACGGAAGAGACGACAAGCGCCGCTCCGAGGACGCGGCGGCGACGGGGTAAGCGGCTGGTGACCGACGGTCTAGCCCACGTCCACGCTTCGTTCAACAACACCATCATCACCATCACGGATCGACAGGGCAACGCCTTGGGATGGGCGACCGCAGGGGGTTCCGGGTTCAAGGGCTCGCGCAAGAGCACGCCTTTCGCCGCGCAGGTTGCCGCCGAATCGATTGCCAAGAAGCTCATGGAGGATCATGACCTCCGATCCGTCGACGTGCTCGTGAAGGGGCCCGGATCGGGACGCGAATCCGCGGTCCGCGCGATGAACGCCGCTGGATTGCGGATCAGCAGCATCAGCGACGTTACGCCGATCCCGCACAACGGGTGTCGGCCACCCAAACGGCGGAGGATCTAGGCAATGGCCAGGTATCTCGGGCCCAAGCTCAAGCTCTGCCGCAGGGAGCAGACCGATCTCTACCTGAAGAGCGGTGTGCGGCCCTTGGACACCAAGTGCCGAGCCGATCGCCTGCCCGGAGCTTCGGCGTTGCGCACGCGCAGGCCTCGACCAACGGACTATGGCGTGCAGCTACGCGAGAAGCAAAAGGTCCGACGCATGTATGGACTTCTGGAGAACCAGTTCCGCAACTGCTACAAGCGGGCCGACGCCCAGGATGGCGCCACGGGGATCAATCTGCTCGTGCTGCTGGAGAGCAGGCTGGACAACGTCGTGTACCGAATCGGGTTTGGATCGACGAGGGCGGAATCCCGCCAGATGGTCTCGCACAAAGCCATCGAGGTCAATGGACGCACCGTGAACATCCCGTCGTACCGTTTGCAGCCCGGTGATACCGTTTCCGTGCGCCAGACGAAGAAGGACCAACTGCGAATCCAGTCTGCGCTTGAGCTCGCGGCGCAACGTATGGCTGTCGAGTGGATCGAGGTCGACGCCGACAAACTCGTTGGCGTCTACAAGAGGCATCCTGACCGGGAGGAGTTGCCGGCGGAGATTCAGGAAAGCCTCATCGTGGAACTGTACTCCAAGTAGCGACACTGAATTGGAAACGAGGAGGAAATTGCGGTCATGACTGAAACCGCCACTGAGTTGCGAACGCCACACCAGATCGACGTGGAGGAGTTCAGCCCCACGCACTCCAAGGTCACGCAGGAGCCGCTAGAGCGCGGTTACGGACACACGCTGGGCAACACCTTGCGCCGCATCCTGCTGTCGTCGATGCCGGGCGCCGCCATCACCGGAGTCAAGATCGACGGAGTCTTGCATGAGTACTCGAGGATTGCGGGTGTCGAGGAGGATGGGCTGAACATACTGCTCAACCTGAAGGGCGTCGCGGTCTGCCTTCACCAAGGAACGGAGGCAACCATGCGACTATCCGCCACCGGACCCTGCACGGTCTCTGCCGGCGATTTCGTTCTGACGCAGGACCTGGAGATAGCCAATCCGGACCACGTGATCTGCACCTTGAACGAGAGCGGAGAGATCCAGCTGGAGGCCACGGTGACCACCGGGAGGGGCTACCAGCCTGCGGAACGCCGACGGGAGGACGAGTTCGAGGAGTTCGATGACATCAGCAATCGAATCGGCGAATTGCGACTCGATGCGAGCTACAGCCCTTTGCGCAGGGTCGAGTACTCGGTGGAAGCCACGCGGGTTGAGCAACGCACGGACCTGGACAAGTTGATTCTGGAAATCGAGTCCAACGGCACCATTTCGCCGGAGGAGGCCATTCGGCGAGCGGCGACGATTCTTCAGCAACAGGTCTCGGCGTTCATCGATCCCGATCAGGTGGCAGCCGGCCAGTCAATCCAGGCGGCAGTCAAGTTCGATCCCATCCTGTTCCAACCTGTGGAGCAGCTCGATCTCACCGTTCGGTCAACCAATTGCCTCAAGTCCGAGAACTTGCGGACGATCGGCGATCTCGTTCAGCGAACGGAGACCCAGTTGCTCAAGACTCCAAATCTCGGAAAGAAGTCGCTGGAAGAAATCAAGCAGGCACTCGTGTTGAAGGGTCTGGAGCTGGGTACCGAACTTCCAGAGTTCGAAAAGGCCCTGATGCGACACACCCGAGGTTTCTAGGAGCGATTCCGGAATCGGAGAACGGCGTCATGAGGCACAGAAAGAGCGGCAGGCACCTCGGCCGCACCAGCGCTCATCGCAAGGCGATGTTCAGCAACATGTCGGCTTCGCTGATACGGCGTGAGGTGATCAAGACCACGCTGGCGAAGGCCAAGGAGTTGCGACGTGTGGTGGAGCCGCTGATCACCTTGGCCCGTGTGGATTCCGTGGCCAACCGGAGGCTTGCCTTCGGTCGGCTTCGATCGAAGGAAGCGGTCGCGAAGCTCTTTGGTGAGCTGGGTCCTCGTTTCTCGACAAGACCGGGAGGCTACACGCGAGTTCTCAAAGCGGGCCTAAGGCACGGCGACAGCGCTCCGACAGCGTACATTGAGCTTGTCGATCGCACGGCGAACTCCGAGTCGCAAGCCGAGTCCGAGGACAAGACCTAGTTCGGGTCGAGAACCTGTCTGCCTCCGCAGTCTCCAGCCGGGGGCTTTCGATTATTCGGGGCTCTCCAGATCACCGCCGCAGGGTGAAGTGGAGAAATCGGCTCCAGCCTCGCATGCCTCGCATGGTTCGACGCACCATTCGCTCAGGGCGATTCCGACGAATGGTGGTGCGTGATCTGCCATTCGGCGCTCAGCAGCTGCCAGACGAACGTGAATCTGGCATGGACGAGATCTCGACAGTTGCAAGGGCCAAGCTCGATCTTGTACGTGCCAGTATGCAAGATGGCATTATCGGCGAGGCGGGACTGAGACGACTTGAGGATGTGCACGACCGGTCTTTGGGGCACGAAAAATTCGAAGTACTCGCGCACTCCGCTTGCGTCGGTGATGAACCTGTCCATGTACGTCGGATGAAGGGTGGCACCCGAGGCGTACAGTGCGCAGACATCCGCGACACCCCGTTGCAGAGCTTGGGCCCAACCTTCAGTTAGAGTGCGAACTTCCATGACGTCCTTTCGGTCAGTTCC
>JAGWBL010000118.1 GCA_021295935.1 Pseudomonadales bacterium | reverse complement strand
AACACGACGCTCTTGTCTCACGTAGTGGTCGGCGACCACACGACGATCGGAGAAGACTGCAAGATCTACCCGTTCGTATCCATTGGAGTCCAGAGCCAGGATTTGAAGTACAAGCGGGGCTCGGTCACCTTCACCGAAGTCGGAGACCGTAACATCATTCGAGAATACGTCTCCATCCACAGCGGCACCGAAGCAGGATCCACGACCCGTGTCGGATCGGATTGCGCTCTGCTTGCACAGTCCCACATCGCGCACAACTGCGATGTCGGCGACCACGTCGTCCTGAGTCACGCCGCAACCCTCGGCGGCCACGTGACCGTGGGAGACTACGCCAATCTGGGCGGTCTGTGTGCCGTCCATCAGATGTGCTACGTCGGTGAAGCGGCAATGGTGGCAGGCATGGCGAGACTGGTACAGGACGTGCTGGCATTCACCATTGCCGAGGGCTTTCCTGCCCGCATGCGAGTGGTCAACAGAATCGGCATGGAGAGGGCGGGATACAGCAAGAAGGCGATTCGGGACGTGCGCGAAGCGTTCAAGATTCTGTTTCTTCGCAACTTGAGGCTGGAGGAAGCGGTCAGGGTGGTGCACAAGCAGCTTGGCGACCAGGACCACGTAGAGCAGATGCTGGATGGCATTGGCCGTTCGCAGAAGGGACTTGCCCGCCCGGATGTGGAGGCGTTCGAGCAGAACGTCGGCGGCTAGAAGGCGGTCGAGGAAGCCTGACGAGCCCGTGGCCCAACCATGGTGCGGACCCTCAACGAGCTGGGCAGCGACGCCAGCAACCGCTCGGCGTCCTCCAAGAATCCGAGTGGAGGCGCTGCCCGCACGCCTCGGCTGAATTTCTCATGAAAATGAAACATAAGGACGGGAAATGGTGAACCTGAAGGAACAGATTCGCTTTCGCGGAATCTGGCTGCGTCAAGTTGATCGCCAGTTGATCGACGGTAGCCGATCTCGTGCTCGTACGTTGCTCCGTGCTTTCGCGACGCACCGGTTCAAGGTGTTTCTCAGTCTAGCTTCCGTTGGGCCCATGGCGCTGCAGGGATGCACGCAATCCGAGGACCTCTCCATGCCAACTCCCCCAGTCGCGGAAAAGCGACACCACTTGACCACTCACCACGGAATCACTATCGAAGATCCTTACCACTGGCTCAAGGACCAGTCGTATCCGAAGGTAGACGATGAAGACGTGCTCGGCTACCTGAAGGCGGAGAACGCCTACAGCGAGCACATGCTCGCTCCGTTGCAGGACGAAATCGAGACCCTGTTTCAGGAGATGAAGAGTCGCGTTGACCTTCGCGACGAGTCGGTTCCTGCCAGGCAGGGCAGTTACTTCTACCAGTCGCGTTTCGACGGCGAAGAACAGTACCGCACCCACCTGCGCTGGCCGGCAGACGAACCCGAGCCGGATGACGACAAGAAGTCAGTCATCCTTGACACCGCGGAGCTGGCAAAGGAATTCGAGTACTTCCGGCTCGGCGCGTTTTCCGTGAGCCCCGACGAAAGGCTCCTGGCGTACGCTACCGATACCGACGGCAGTGAACGTTTCACCATCGTCGTCAAGGATCTGGTGAGCGGGGAAATGTTGCCCGACACTATCTCCCAGACCATCGGATCCATCGAGTGGAGCAGTGACAGCAAGGGGTTCTTCTATCAGCTGGTTGACGAAAACTGGCGCCCAGACCGGGTGAACTACCACGTGCTGGGCACCGAGATCGCCAGCGATCGGAAGGTGTTTCACGAACAGGACCCGTCTTTCTTCGTCAGCATTGACTCCTCGCTGTCGCAGTCCTATTTGTTCATCTCGCCCTCCACCCATGTCACCTCGGAAGTCTGGTTCCTGCCCTTGGATGAACCCGAAACCGATCCGATCCTCATTGAAGCCAGGACAGCGCAGCACGAGTATGACGTGGACCATGTGGGAGACAGCTTCTACATCCTCACCAACGACACACACAAGAACTTTCGGCTCGCGAAGACACCCGTCGACACTCCCCAAAGGCAGAACTGGGAAACCGTTGTCGCTGGTTCGAACGCCCGCTACCTGGTGGATCACTTTTGCATCTCCGAAGGAGTTGTGCTCTCGCTTCGGCACCGCGGCGTATCGAAGATCGAGATTCTCCGTTACGAAGGCGAAATCGTCGATGTGCCATTCGACGAGCCCATCTATCACGCTTACACGACCGACAATCGGGAGTTCATGGCCGACAGGCTGCGTTTGGGCTTCACCTCCTTGGTCACGCCCGAGACCACATTCGACTTCGATCTTGGCACCCGCACTCTGGAAGCGCTCAAGGTACGCGACGTCCCGGGAGGATACGATCCCTCTGAGTATGTCTCCACCCGGCACTGGGTGACCGCGCGAGACCAGACACAGGTTCCGGTATCTGTCGTCCATCGTCGAGGGATCGAATTGGCTGAAGCCCCGATGTACCTTTACGGGTACGGAGCCTACGGATACGCCATGGAGCCTCGGTTCTCCACCTCCCGATTGAGCCTGCTTGACCGCGGATTCATCTACGCCATCGCTCACATCCGAGGCGGAAACGAACTGGGGTACCACTGGTACGAGGACGGCAAGCTGGACAAGCGGAAGAACACCTTCAACGACTTCGTCGACGTCGCCCATGGACTCCTCGACATGGGCTATTCCAAAGGCGGCAGCATCGCTATCGCAGGCGGGAGCGCTGGCGGCGAACTGATGGGTGCGGTCATCAACCAGGCTCCGGATCTGTGGGGCGTCGCCGTGCTGCATGTCCCGTTCGTTGATGTCCTCAACACGATGCTCGACGAATCGCTTCCCCTCACTCCCATGGAGTGGCCGGAATGGGGGAATCCCATCACGGACAAGGAAGCCTTTGTGTACATACGGTCATACTCGCCGTACGATCAGCTACGGCCCGTCGAGTATCCACCGATGCTCGTGACCGCGGGTCTCAATGACCCGCGCGTGACCTACTGGGAGCCAGCCAAGTACGTCGCCAAGGTCCGGTCGCTCAACCAGGGCGACAGTGCGGTGCTGCTCCGAACCGAAATGGGAGCTGGACATGGCGGACGGTCTGGCAGGTTCGACTCCCTGCGAGAGGTTGCAGAGGAATTCGCATTCATCAACCACGCGCTGGAACTGGACGGGAAAGAGATAGAAACGCTCCACGCCTCACGGAAAGGCGCTTCGTCCGTCGGCTCGTAGAAAGCCAGTGTCAGCCGAGACCGCTAACCGGCCCCTTGAACTCAAGGTCCCAGTCAGCGCGAGCTGTTGCCAAACCGGGAATCTCGTCGCGACACACCGGCGTCGCAATAGATACGCTCGCCGCTGATGTACTTGTTGTCGTCGGACACCAGAAAGTGAACGACCTTGGCAACGTCAGATGGCTGACACACCGCCCCGAACGGACTTGACGCGTCCAGTTCTCTCATGTCCCGAATGCCTGCGGTCGCTCGTACCAGCCGTCTGCCCGATTCGGTTTCTACCAGGCCAGGCGCCACGACGTTGACCCGAATGCCGTACTGCCGCTCCTCCGCGGCAAGAGTGAAGGCGAACGCCTCCAAGGCCGCCTTGGCCATGTTGACTGGAGCGCCCTGCGCGCCATAGCCCCTCGTCACGCTTGCAGAGATGGCGATGACATCCCCACGATCGAGCGAACGCATCCCCGGAACCACCAGTTTCGACAGGTAGGCGGCGGAGATCGCGTTCGAGTAGAGCACGTGAGGCAGCTCCTCCGGATCGGTGTCCACGACGCTCATTCCCCGGCTGGCGACCCCCGCGTTGTTTATGAGTATGTCGATCACTCCGATCCGTTGCCGCACGCAGTCGACCAGCTCCGCACACTGCTCGAAAACACGCACGTCGGCCTGGCAAACAACGGCCTTGCCCCCAGCGGACTCGATCTCCTCCAAGGTCCTGAACGCTGCGTCCTCGTCCCGTCGATAGTTGATGCCGACCGCGGCGCCCTGTTTCGCGAGCCTGAGTGCGATCGCCTTGCCGATGCCCCTGCTTCCACCAGACACCAACGCGTTCCGGCCTTCAAGCGAACCGGTCATCGCCCCTTGAACTCGGGTGGCCGCTTGTTCCGGAAGGCATCACTGCCTTCCCCGAAGTCGTACGTCTGCCCTGCTTGAACTTGAACCTTCGCCTCGAGTTCGAGCTGTTGGTCGTACGCGTTGTGCCAGGTTGACCAAAAAAGTTGTCTCATCTTGCCATGAGTCTTCGGTCCGCTCGCCAGCTTCGAGGCGGTCTGCATCGCTCCCTTCATCAGCTCGTCACTGTCTTCAAAGACCCGATTGACGAGTCCCCATTCCAGCGCCTTTTCCGCAGGCAAGGGCTCCGCGAGCATCGACATTTCCATGGCTCTGGCCCAACCGATCCGGCGCGGAAGCACAAAGGTCGTCCCGCCATCCGGAACAAGCCCGATACGCGCAAACGCCTGCACG
>JAGWBL010000117.1 GCA_021295935.1 Pseudomonadales bacterium | reverse complement strand
CAGAAGGCAACAAGCCTGTCTCCATCTCTGGTGTGTCATCCATGGTTGCTGTCGAGTGACCATGGGCGGACCGGTTTGTTCCAGAAGAGCGGGGATCGTTCTTCGCTCTGCCGCCGTTGCCCACTGATTCGCTCTGGAGCGAGAGATCCACGGATTTTCCGTCGGCTTCCGTCTCGGAAGCTGGTTCAGCAGTCGGTTCATTCTCGATAGCAGGACTCTCTGCCTCTGCAGTCGGGTGGAGGCCAGGTTGATCTTGGTCATCGCTTCCGTTTCCGGATGTCTTCTCTTCTTCGTCGAGCGCTAGAAACAGCTCCGCGACTGATGGTTCCTTATGACCTGAGGCATGCGGAGGCAGCACGTTTCCATCTACGGGCTCCCGTTTGGAAGCGCGCGCGGCTCGGGGTGAACTCTGTCGGTCGTCGCCGCGTTGACGGCCACCCCGACCCTCTCTGTTGCCTCCCCGAGCGGATCGCCGATCCTGATCTCCCTTTCGCGACGACCGGTTGGCGGGCTTGGCTCGGGCTGATTGGGCCCCGCTGTTGCGCGTTGTAGATTGCTGGTCGGACTGCTCGTCGACAGCCATGTCATGGGCGACCGGGGCGGTTGCCACAGGTCGCTCGTTGGTTCGGGAGGCCTTGGGCTTGGCCTCAGCCCCCGGCTTGGCCGTTGGTCTCGACGCTTCTCCTGCATCTGAAGTCTTTTGGGCCCTGGTGGCTTGATATATCACGCTGGGATTCAACCTCTTGTAGTGCGATCCATGTGCGTCTTGGTTCATCTGGTTGATCTCTCGCAGGATTTGACCCCTCGAGATTCCATCGTCGTAGAACCTGCGCCGTATGTAGTCAGCACGTCTCTCCCCGTTTGGCAGGATCACTGGGGCGTTGCGTCGTGATGTTTCCGAATCCGATAGCAGAGAAGTCGACTTTGCCTTCGCTCGTGATCGCTTCTGCTCGCTCGGCTTTGGCTTGGCCGACTGTCCCGAACGAGTTCCGAACAGCAATTCCGAAACACGACGGACGAATCCTGTGCCGCCCGCGTCGGCCTTCTCCAGCTGCTTCTTCGGTGTGGGCTCGGGTGGAGGGACGTGCTTCTTCTGGGGATAAGGTTCCTGATGGCCGCTGGTCACCATCGGTTGTTGAACTTCGGGCTTCTTCCGATCGAAGTCGCTTGATCGACCACGGCGTCCTCCCCGCTCGGGAGTCGGACTTGCCTTGCGCTCGTAGCTCGGCGTGTCGAACGTCTCCTTCACGTCCGCGAAGTGGATTTTCTCGATGAGGTACTGCGGCGCCTGGAAGCCCTTGTCCGGGACGAGCACGACCTGTACGTTGAGCCGTCGCTCGATATCGAGAAGTTCTGATCGCTTCTCGTTCATCAAGTACGTCGCAATCTCCACTGGGAGGTTTGCCTGCACGCAACCTATCCCGCGCACTCCGGCTCCTGCTTCGATGTCGCGCAGCGCAGAAAGGGCAGTGGATCGGGTGTCCCGGACGCGTCCGGAACCTGAACATCGAGGGCAGGTCTCGAAGGAGGTGTCGTGCAACGGAGCCCGAAGACGCTGCCTCTGGATTTCCATCAATCCGAATTTCGAGATTGGAGTAAAGGCCGTGTTGGCTCGGTCTTCGGCCAAGATCTCCTCCATGCCGGCCTCGATCGTGGCACGATTGCCCGAGTCGTCCATGTCGATGAAGTCGACCACTATGAGACCCCCGAGATCGCGCAATCGAAGCTGGCGACCGATCTCCAGCACCGCTTCCCGGTTGGTGATCATGGCGGTCTCGGCCAAGTTGCCGCCGGTCCTCGCCCGAGCGGAGTTGACATCAATGGAAACGAGAGCCTCGGTGGGGTCGATGGCGATTCGCCCACCGGAGGGCAGGGTCACATCGCGCTCGAAGGCCCGGGATATGTCCTTCTCGATCTTGAATTTCGAGAAAAGAGGCTGCGGATCCTCATGCAACGTGATTCGGCTCTCCACGCCCGGAAAGAACGATCGAATATAGGAGAGAAGTTCTTGGTGAACCTCCGGGTTGTCGACAATGAGCTCTTCGATGTCTTCGCGAAACTTGTCTCTGACGATCCGACGGATCAGGCTGTTCTCCTGGAACACCAAGCGCGGCGCAGCCGCTTCCGCGCCGGCTATCTCGACATCGCGCCACAATCGCAAGACGACGTCCAGATCATCCTGGATTTCCTTTTGTGACCGTCCCTTGGAAGCGGTGCGAAGGATGATCCCCATGCCGTCCGGAATGTCGAGTTTCGACAGGATCTGCTTCATCCTCTCCAGTGCCTCGCCAGTGATCTGAAGCGAGATGCCGCCGTCTGGGCTCTTCGGCTTGAGTACCGTGTATCGCCCGACCAAGGAGAAGTCAGTCGAAAGAGTGGCGCCCTTCTTGTGGCCGTAGGGGTCCTTTTCTACCTGGACCTGGACTTCCTGATTGACCGACAGTACATCGTCGATCCTCACGGGATCGCCATTGCTGGAGTCCTTAGCGCGTTCAAGATAGTCAGCTGCAGCGATCTTTCGCATGGACAGCAATCCATGCCGCTCCGCCCCGTAGTCGACGAACGCCCCTTCCAGGTCCGTCTTGACCGCGGTCACGCGGCCCTTGTAGATGTTTCCCTTGGTGCTCTCCTCGCCGGTCCTCTCGATGTCGAAATCGATCAGGCGGTTGCGTTCGACTTGAGCTACTCGAATCTCATCCGCCTGGGTGGCGTTGATCAGGATTCGTTTCATCTCGTGGATATTCCTCTTCCAAGCGAGATTTGCGTCGGTCAGCCATTGCTTTCTGGAGATGAGACCTTTGCGTGGGATCGTTCATCCCGCGAGCGGGATGGACTCGAACCACGCTGCCTGTTTTCAGGCGCGATCTAGATCTGATACTGGGATATGCCGCCTCGAAGGGCCGGCACTCTGCTTCTCAATTGCTTGGATCGCGTCACTTCCGTGGAAACCGCTTGCTGGCCACGCCAGCTGCGGCGTCCAGTATTGGATGACGTTCGCCGCTTCTCGCTTTCGCTTGCGCGAAAAAATCATTCTCTGGGCTTGGGCACATGCCCAACCAATCCCGGAGGACCAATGTCGAGATTTCGGCTCGAATTCAGGTTCGCACCAACGCGAGCTTTCGGTGCATCTGATACTCCCAGCTGCAGCGAATTCGAGTTTCGTGCCGAACTCGACTGGATCATTGTAACAGCACCGATGCTGCATCGGCAATTTCTGACGCACGTCACCAAACGCGGCTGCCGGCTGCCGGCTGCCAGATGTTGGTTTTCGGTCCGTTACGGCGGACGGTCCAGAAGTCAACGAACACATAAGGGCCGAGGCCCCCGGCGCATCGAAGCGGAATGCAAGCGGCTTCCAGTGCTTGAAGTCCGAGCTGGGACTGCTGTCGAAGTTCGCAGGGCCGGAACTGAGCCAACGACCGGAGTTCGACGTGGATCACGGCTCCTGCAGCCCCGAGGGCTTCGCCTCGATGGGCGACCATCAGGCTTGCGGAGCGCAGCATTGCCAACTCGGACTGCACGGCATCAGTCCGCTGGTCTGGTCGCGCCTACTGGCGGGTCGAACCACATGGTGATGGTGCCCCTGGCCAAGCTCGGCAGCAGCCGGGACAACGCACGCAAGCGGACCTGCAGGCTGTCGGTTCCCATGCGACTGGAGAAGATCCACCGCATGTACGGATCACCTGGTTCCGGATTGGATCAGTCGCCTGAAGTCGCTCGCGGCTCGACGGACCCTGGGCGGCAAGCTGAAGCGGTTCTGCAGGACCTTGTCCGGTTCGTCGGTCCCGCGTGGTCGCGCAAGCGGGCCGAGAAGAACCACGCCGACCGGGAACGCGTGCTGGAACGACTACGCAAGCGCTTGCTCAAGCTGGAAAGGGAAACTCTGGCGACCGCCGCGGAACTCACTGTCTGGAACGGCAGGGCAGCGCTCGCTGGGAGTCTGATTTCGTGGTCGCGGCCACGAGTCTTGGGTCCAAACCGCGAGATCGGAAGTTCAGACTGCACACTGCACAGAGGCGAGTCGTGCAAGCGAAGGCACAGCTCTTCGCTGTCAGCAAGTATTGATGAGAAGGACGAGGCCTTGCCACGCGTTCACTCGCTGACGTGACGCCGACCCTCAAAGAACGGCTTCGAATGTTTCCAGCTTGGGGCCGCCCAAGTAAGTGTCGGCGGGAGCCCGATTCTTCGCGTGTGCTCGCCGGAAGTGGTCGGACTTCGTCCATGCCCGGAACGCGGCTTCCGATTCCCAGACGGAGTGCGAGGCATAAAGCACGTACTCGTCTGTCTGCGGTCCCTTCAGCAAGTGAAACTCCTTGAACCCGGACACCTCGGACAGATACGAATCCCGAGTCCTCCACACCTCCTCAAAGGTCTTCTCGGCACCGTGAGCGATCCTGAACCGGTTCATCGCAATGAACATTCTCTATCTCCTTGTTTGCTCAA
>JAGWBL010000116.1 GCA_021295935.1 Pseudomonadales bacterium | reverse complement strand
CGCTACCAGACTGCGCTATGCCCCGAACACGCTGGACAAGAACTGGGATGCCTCCGGCGAATCGTAAACTCTCAGCCAATATCCGTCAACATACAATGCCTTGGCAACTTCCACGCGACGCAGCAGTTCCGAGAGTCTTCTTCGGCGACTTCGATCCGACCCACCCCTTTCACTCGCCCGTTGCCTCCTCACCTCTCGATCCTCCCAGTTTCGCGACTAGTCTTCGGTCGTCGGGAATTGGGATTGTGAGCGCTCGTCTGCTGAATGGAGAGGCGATTGCGAAGGACATTCGAAAGGACATCGCTGCCGAGATAAGGGGGCGTGCTTTGCGAGGACACCAGCCTCCACGTCTTGCGGTCATCCTCGTGGGCGACAATCCCGCGTCGAAACTCTATGTCCGCCTGAAACGACGGGACTGCGAACGGGTTGGCATGACGTGCGACGTTAGGGAGCTCCCCGAAACGATTACCGAAGCCGAGCTGGCCGGAATGGTGATCGAACTGAACAGGAACGCCAAAGTGGACGGGATCCTGATCCAGCTTCCGTTGCCTCGCCACATCAGCGCGAACAACGTGGTGCAGCTCATGGACCCCAAGAAGGACGTGGATGGCGTGTCACCAAGCAGCATCGGGCTGCTTGCGCTGCGCGAACCAGGGTACCGATGCTGCACGCCCAAGGGAGTCATGACTCTGCTGGCAAGCACTGGCGAATCCCTCTTGGGGAAGGACGCCTGCGTGATCGGCGCGTCGAATCACGTGGGACGACCCATGGGTCTCGAACTGCTCCAAGTCGGCTGCACCGTCACCACGGCGCACAAGTACTCGAGGGATGCGAGGGCACACGCAAGTCGGGCTGACATCTTGGTGTCTGCCACGGGGATCGCGGGCTTGGTGACCAAGGACTGGGTGAAGCCGGGAGCCATCGTGGTCGACGTGGGAATCGAGCAACAACGCGACGGCAGGATCCGCGGCGACGTCGAGTTCGAAGAGGTTGCGAAGGTAGCCAGCTGGATAACCCCCGTGCCTGGCGGTGTCGGCCCCATGACGCGGGTATCCGTGCTGGAAAACGTGATGGATTCGGTGATCAACCGAGACGCATGAGAGCGCTGTTCGTGTCGGACATCCACCTGGATGAGTCCCGGCCAGTCCTGCTCGAGGCCTTCCTCCGGTTCTTGCGCAGGGAATCGCGGTTGAACGACGACATCTATATCCTTGGCGACTTGGTGGAGGCATGGGTCGGGGACGACTCGGACGACCCCGTGGCCTCTGCCTTGGCATCGCTTTTTCGTGAATGCAGCGAGAGGTGCGATGTTCATTTCATGCATGGCAACCGTGACTTCCTGATCGGCGATGCGTTCTGCCGAGAAAGCAGGATGCAACTGCTGCCGGATCCGTTTGTCCTGAGACTCGGTTCACGCTTTGCCATGCTCAGTCATGGCGATGCATTCTGCACCGCAGATTCCTCTTATCAGCACATGCGCAAGGTGCTGCGATCGAAGGCTTGGCGGTCGAGTTTTCTAAGTCGTCCCCTGCGGGAACGCAAGGAGCTGGCATCTGGTCTTCGCAAGATGAGCCGCGAGGCAAACAGCAACAAGGCAGCCAACATTTCGGATGTTGTGGAGTCCGACGCGATGACAGCCATGGAGCAACTGGGTTGCGACGACATCATCCACGGTCACACGCACCGCCCCGGCGTGCACGATCTTGGCAACGGCGGACGTCGATTCGTTCTGGGAGACTGGGGTCGCTGCGCTTGGGTCGCCAAGTTCCGCGAGGACCTCGCGCTAGAGTGCGTTCCGCTTCGCGAATGACGTCCTGACAGGTCCTGGCAGGCTCAACCGAACGGCGTGCAATAACCGTCGCGTCCGGCAGTGCAGACCAGATCCCGAGCACATCGACCCATGACGAGTCACTCGTCAAGCGTGCACTCCTGTCGAAACGGCGACTCTGCAACAACAACCGGACCGCTGTGGAACCGAAAAGTGCGGTCCGGCAACGTCGCCAACTGTGACTCTCGTTCCCGCAGCGGGCCAAGTCGACGCCGGACGTCGGACTCCGCCCGACGTCGAAGCGCGCTGTCGACAAAAAACTCGAAGTGCCTGCGTTCGCTCTCTGCAAGACGCTTGTAGAAGCGCGCGACGGCCGGAGGCAAGCGTGTTGCGAGGAGAAGAAACCGTTCAAGGCTTCTCGCCTCGATGAGCGCGGCAACGAGGAGCAGATCCGTCAGCCTGTCCGGTTCGCTCTTCGCCACCAACGAATGAAGTTCTCGTGCGTACCGCCCTGCGCTCAGACCACGGTACGCGATCCCGAGCCGCTGCATCAGGCGGCAAACCTGTTCGAAGTGAACAAGCTCTTCTCTCGCGACGCGAGACAGATTCATGGCAAGCGTTGTGTCGTGCGAGTAACGGTTCATGAGAGCCAGCGCCGAAGCGGCCGCCTTGCGTTCGCAGTTCGCATGATCGACCAACAGGACAGGAAGGATTGCGCTGGTGGTTGCCTGGGCAATCCAACTCTCCGATGTCGGAGCTTCCAGAATATCCGGGCATTCCATCACCAAGGGCGCAGCCTTGTCCGGAATGCGTGCTCGTAGTGGGCTTCGGAACGACGAAGGAACTCGCCCTCGACGGACCTGACGAAGTCCGTGGGGGAAGCGTTCCCACCATCGGGCAGCGTCGCGATGCCCAGCAACGAAGGGTTCATGCCGGTCTTCTTGAGGATCTCGAAGGCAACCAGCTCAATTGGCTGGTCCAAGGAAATCCTCAACGCCATGGCGGTCCGCGCAACTTCAACGCGGTCGTCCACCCGTATCGAGAGTCGGGCGCTCTCCCACTTCAGACGCTCCAGCCGATCGCGAATCAGCAATCGCTGGTCGTCGGAGTAGCCATTCCACTCCACGATCTCGTGGGCAAACCGCTTGCAACCGCGGCACACAAGATCGCCGTAGGTGGTGGAGCAGACCCCTATGCAGGGTGTTCGAACCGGCACTAGCTGCCGAAGTTGTAGAGGCCGACCACCTCGTCGTCGCCGAACAGGTCCCTCTGCCGGCTCTGCTTCATCGTGTCACTTCGATCCAGCTCCAGACGGTGCAGATAGTCCGAATTCACATCGTTGGTCACGTACTGGCCATCGAACACGGAGCAGTCGAACTCCCGCACCCCGTGTCCCTCCGCGGTGCTTTCAACCAGATCCGCTAGCGTCTGGTAGATCACGGCGTCTGCATTGATGAAACGAGCCACTTGCTCGGGCGTTCGGTTGGTGGCCACCAGTTCGCTCACCGCAGGCATGTCGATGCCGTAAACGTTGGGAAACCGCACGGGAGGGGCGGCCACGCCGAGAAAGACCTTTCGGGCTCCCGCGGCTCGCGCTTGCGCAACTATCGCTCTGGTGGTTGTGCCGCGAACGATGCTGTCCTCGATCAACAGCACGTGCCGACCGTGAAGCTCCGACCCGACTGCGTTGAGCTTCTGCCGGACCGAGCGCTGACGCTGGCTTTGCGCGGGCATGATGAATGTTCGCCCGATGTAGCGATTCTTGACGAACGCTTCCCTGTAAGGAACGCCCAGCACGCTGGCCACGGGAATCGCGGCAAGGCGGCTAGTCTCGGGAATTGGCACGACCAAATCGACGACCTCGTCGTGTTCGTCGAGGAACTGCTGGATTCGAGCGGCCAGTCGACCGCCCATGCGCTGCCGCGCCTCGTAGACCGAGATGCCGTCTATGACGGAATCCGGTCGTGCGAGATACACGTGCTCGAAAATGCAAGGGGTGAGCGAAGTGGAAGACGCGCAGACCTCCGTGTGCAATTCCCCCGACTTCTCCACGAACACGCACTCGCCAGGTGCGACGTCCCGCACGAATTCGTATCCCAGCAGATCAAGGGCGACGCTCTCGCTCGCGATCATCACTTCGCGAAACCACTGTTCGCTCCTGGCGCCGAACACCAGCGGACGAACGCCGTGCGGGTCGCGGAACGCGACAATTCCGGCGTCCATGATCAAGCAGACCACCGCGTAAGCCCCGGAGACACGTCGATGCACACCGCGGACCGCCTCGAACACATGCTTGGGACTCACCTCAGCTTGGAAATGCTTGTGCAATTCCTCCGCGAACACGTTCAGCAAGATTTCGGAGTCCGACTCGGTATTGAGATGCCTGCCAGATCTGCGTAGTTCCTCGCGCAACGTGGCCGCATTGGTCAGGTTGCCGTTGTGGGCGAGGCTGATCCCGCACGGGGAATTGACGTACATCGGTTGCGCTTCCGCCGAGCTGGGTGTGCCCGCTGTGGGATACCGCACATGGCCGATTCCCATGTATCCTCCCAGCCGCTGCATGTGGCGAGATTCGAACACTTCGCACACCAAACCCAGTCCTTTCCGCAGATTGAGCTTGGCTTCGTCTGCCGTGACAATGCCAGCGGCATCCTGGCCCCGGTGCTTGAGGTTGACGAGGTTGTCGTACAGCTCCT
>JAGWBL010000115.1 GCA_021295935.1 Pseudomonadales bacterium | reverse complement strand
GAACGGGGTTGCGCGAATCGATCCCATGGCTCAGCTAAGGCGCGACGACTACGTGCAGCTAGTTCTGTCGCGATTCCTCTGACGCTCGGGACTCATCAAGAGGCCGTCGCCCGGGATTGCCGCTGTTCCTCCAAGCCTCACTCGTGAGGTTGCTGACCAAGATCTGAACGTGCCAGCGCGATCAGTTCGTACACGAAGTCAAGGGCGTCCTTTGGCGTCATCTTGTCCGCGTCAAGCTCGGTGAGCCGACGGACCAGCTCGTGCGGCCCGTTGGATTGGGAGGGCCGATGCGGGCTGTCGAAGAGCTTGACTTGCCTTGCTCCGGGGTCGGCCTCACCTTGGTCTTCCAACGCGCGCAGCTTGTCGTTGGCGTAGGCCAGCACCTCGCTTGGAATCCCGGCCAGCCGGGCGACCTGAATGCCGTAGCTCTGGGATGCGGGGCCGTCCTTGACAGCATGCAAGAGCACAAGCTTGCCGCAGTACTCGGTGGCATCCAGATGGACGTTTCGGACGATTTCATGATCGCGCGCCAACGCGGTGAGCTCGAAGAAGTGCGTGGCGAACAGCGTGAACGCCTTGACGCGGCTCGCCATGTATTGCGCTATCGCCCAAGCGAGAGCCAAGCCGTCGAACGTGCTCGTGCCGCGACCGATTTCGTCGAGCAATACAAGGCTCTTCTCCGTCGCGTTGTTGAGGATGTTCGCCGACTGCGTCATTTCCAGCATGAAGGTGGACATGCCTCCGGAAAGGTTGTCCGCTGCGCCGATTCGGGTGAATACGCGGTCAATGGGGCCGATTGTGGCGGAAGTGGCGGGCACGAAGCTTCCCGCGTAGGCGAGCACCACGATGAGCGCCACCTGGCGCATGTAGGTGGACTTGCCGCCCATGTTGGGCCCGGTGACAATGAGCATGCG
The DNA here is from genome assembly GCA_021295935.1 of Pseudomonadales bacterium. Classification (GTDB taxonomy): domain Bacteria; phylum Pseudomonadota; class Gammaproteobacteria; order Pseudomonadales; family Azotimanducaceae; genus Bin55. The sequence goes on along the minus strand of JAGWBL010000115.1, from coordinate 3,551 downwards.
TTCTTCTTCTGCGAGGTCTATAGAGTTGGGGACAAACTCCTGATCCATCGTTGCGGCAAGCACCGGATGCTTGCCGTTTTCGATTTGAATGCCACACTGGGGGCTCAACACCGGGCGCGTAAACCCGAAACGAACTGCGGCATGCGCGAAGGACTGCAGGACATCGCATCGGCCAATCGCGTCGGCCACCAGCCGCAACTCCTTGACCTGCTCTCCGACCTCACTCAACAGCTCCGCGAACAGGCGCTTCTCGAGTTCAAGTGCGCGGGCGTTGGCGGTCAGCACGCGTGATTCGAACTCGCGCAACTCGGTGGTCGTGAACCGTTCCGTGTGCTTCAGAGTCTGCCGGCGGACGTAGTCCGAAGGCGCTTGATCCGCCTGAGCTCGGCTGACCTCGATGTAATAGCCGTGCACACGGTTGTAGCCGACACGCAGCGAACCGAGGCCTGCGCGATCTTGTTCGCGTCTCTCAAGGTCCTTCAAGAAATCGGACTCGCCGGCCTGAAGAGTTCGGAGACTGTCAAGTTCTTCGGATGTGCCCGGAAGAATGACGCCGCCATCCCTGATGTTCGCTGCGGCGCTGTCACCGATTGCTCTGTGTATGCGAGAGCGCACCGGTTCGGGATCTGGAATGGCATTCCATCGTTCGGATTCCTGCTCGATGTCCAAGCCGATGACCCACGAAGAGATCTGGTGGAACTGACCCAGTCCACGGGCCAGGGCGGACGCGTCCCGTGGCGAGGCGCTGCCGAGAGACACCCTGGTGAGAATCCGTTGCAGGTCAGCGACCGATCGCAACAGCTTCGCCAACTCGTCTGCCCGGTTTGACTCGACGATCGCCTCGACGACATCCTGCCGTTCCCGGACCCGGTCGCCAGCGGTTAGCGGCTGCTGAATCCAGGTACGCAGCAATCGGCCTCCCATCGCCGTTGAGGTGAAATCCATCACGTCGATCAAGCTCTGTGAACCACGCTCGTTCGAGTCTTGGTCGATCTCGAGATTGCGGCGGGTGTCGGCATCCAAGCGAATGTTCTCGCCAGTGTCGAACATGCGGATGGATTGCACGAAGTCGAGTTTCTGGCAGAGCACCTCCTCTGCGTACCTCAGCAGCGCGGAGCAGGCGCCAACGGAGGGGTCGTCCGGTCCAAGACCGAATCCCGCCAAGTGTGCGGTTCCAAAGTGGTCAGCAAGGTGCTTTCGTCCCAGCACGACATCGAATCGAAATGGATCCTGAGGCTTCGCCTTGGCACTCGCGTCCAGGTTGTCGAAGCCCTCTGGAACGATGATTTCCGAGGGTTGGATCCGATCGATCAGCGCTCGTACGACGCCGGTGTCCGGGGCCTCCGCCGCCAACAACTCGCTTGTCGACAGATTCAGCCATGCCAGACCGGATGCTTCGCGCGCAGACCGGGGAGGATTGATCGCCAGCAGAATGCTCTCGGAACGAGAGTCCACCAAGCCGTCATCCACCAGAGTGCCCGGAGTGACAATTCGCCGAACTTCCCTTTGCACGATCTTGTTCGGCGAGACTTCGCCCACTTGTTCGCAGATGGCTGCGGACAGCCCCTTCGCCACTACTCTAGCGAGGTAGGTGTCCAACTTGTGGTACGGGATGCCGCACATGGGGATCGGATTTCCGGCGTAGTTGCCGCGCTTCGTCAACACGATGTCGAGCAACTTCGAGGCCTTCTTGGCGTCGTCGAAGAAGAACTCGTAGAAATCGCCCATCCGGTAGAACAGCAGGATTTCCGGGTACCGGGACTTGAATTCCAGGTACTGCTGCATCCCGGGCGACAGCCGATCTGATGGCATTCCGATTACTCGAGTGGTGAGGACGTGCGAAGTCTCGAACAATGATCTTCACCCAACGACTTGCAGGACGGCTCTTGGAGACTCTTCAATGGGCTGCCGGACGTTGAGCGACATTTTGTGACGCAGGAACGGACAGGCCTGGCCGTCGAGAAGGGGGATCGACGGGCGCAAATTCTCTGGTCGTGGATGTGGACGCCCACCCGGTCGACTGCGTTCCGACTGAAGAGAGGCCCACGGAACGAAACCAGTCCCGCAAAGACTGGGATCCGGCGGACAGTCCGAGTGAATCAGGCAATCCAAGGCACATTGACACCGGAATCGGGGGAGGCATTGTGCTCGCCAGGCGCAAGCTGCTTCGGTCTTGAAGCGCAGTTCGCGAACATGCAGTCCTCCCGCGTTTCACATGTTAGAATCTCAAGCATGCCGAGTGGTATGGCCAATTGGCCGACAAACAGCTCTCGTATCATCATTCGATTGGATGGACTGTTGATTGGAACAGTGGTAATATTCACAGTATGCATATCCGTCTAGGAGCACGACATGAGTAACGACAATCGCGATCGCGCGCTGAAGTCCGCGCTGACGCAAATCGAGAACCAGTTCGGCAGAGGCGTCATCATGCGCCTTGGCGACAGGGAACAGCAAGCAATCCCCACGATCTCCACGGGATCCCTGGGGCTCGATCTTGCACTTGGAGTTGGCGGTTTGCCCCGAGGGCGGGTCGTGGAAATCTACGGTCCCGAATCATCCGGCAAGACGTCGCTGACCTTGCACGTCATCGCGCAGGCACAAAAACTTGGGGGCACATGCGCGTTCATCGACGCCGAGCACGCCTTGGATCCGGTGTTTGCCCAAAAACTTGGCGTCGACACTGACGAACTTCTGATCTCTCAACCGGACAACGGGGAGCAGGCACTGGAAATCACGGACATGATCGTGCGCTCTGGCGCCGTGGATGTCGTTGTGATCGACTCGGTTGCAGCGCTCACCCCGAAGGCGGAGATCGAAGGGGAGATGGGCGATGCCCATGTCGGATTGCAGGCGCGCCTCATGAGCCAAGCCCTGCGAAAGCTGACTGGAAACATCAAGCAGGCCGGCGTGCTGGTGATCTTCATCAACCAGATCCGATCCAAGATCGGTGTGGTGTTCGGATCGCCTGAGACGACAACCGGTGGCAACGCGTTGAAGTTCTACGCTTCCGTTCGCCTCGACATAAGACGAATCGGAGCCGTCAAGGAAGGCGACCAAGTGGTGGGCAATGAAACCCGTGTTCGTGTCCTCAAGAACAAGGTGGCGCCTCCCTACCGCCAGGCCGAGTTCCAGATCGTCTACGGCTCCGGGATCTCCAGGGAAGGAGAAGTTCTCGACCTCGCGGTGCAGGAAGGGTTGATCAGCAAGTCCGGAACTTGGTTCTCGTACGGGGACAAGCGCATCGGACAGGGGCGGAAGAACGCAGCACAGTGGCTTCGTCAGAACGCGGAGACTGCGGAATCAATAGAGAAGCGGATCCGTGCGATTCGGCTTCCGGGAGTCTACGGGGACGGCGCGCCAGGATCTGCCGACGAGTCGACAACGGAAGCGGACATCACGCCGCTTTCCTCGAAGACCCAGAGTGGATAGCGGTACCGTGGCGAACGACACGCGATCGGAGAAGAGTGCGGGGATCGTGGAGTTCCCGGCCGTGCGTCGACGAAGGGCTCAGGAACTGCGCACGCGTCTGGACACATCTGGAACACCGT
>JAGWBL010000114.1 GCA_021295935.1 Pseudomonadales bacterium | reverse complement strand
CGCGTTGTCCGCATCGCCGGTTGTCCGTTGCATTCGGCGCATGCCGTGGAGCCAACGCTCCAGGTCACCCGCCTTGCGGTCCCTCTACACCATCGTCTGGATTGTGGGGTTCGGCGAGTTCTCCGAACTCTCGCAGGTTACGCTTGCCGATCGGATCAACATGGCCAGCCTGTTCCTGCCTGTCTACTGTGGCCTGACCCTGGTGTCGGCGGCCATTCTGCACTTCTATCGCATCAAGAAGTCCGATCACGAAGACAACCTCCGGAGGCTGGCCGCGCGCCGCGCCAGCCTGGGTTGAGAGCCCGTTCTCGGAGCAGTCAACAAGCGATCGAATCGAGACTGGAATCGATCGTCCGTTGACATGGATCTGCATCCGGGATCAAGGGTCCGTTGAAGCCGGGCCACTTAGAATCCGATTGATGGATCACGATCTTCGAGACTTCATACGCAGTCGAATCAGACGTGACATAGCGGATGGCTTGGTCACTGATGGAGTGGTAACTCGGTTTCCTCCCGAGCCCAACGGATACCTTCACATCGGCCACGCGAAGTCGATCTGCCTCAATTTCGGCGTGGCCGCCGAGCACGGCGGCGCGACCTACCTGCGCTTCGACGACACCAACCCTCGAACGGAGAGCTCGGAATTCGTCGAAGCCATCCAGCAGGACATCAAGTGGCTGGGATTTGACTGGGGTGACCGCCTGACGTTCGCTTCGGACTATTTCGAGCAGCTGTACGGATTCGCGGAGGAACTGATCTCGAGAGGCAAGGCCTATGTGTGCAGCCTTCCTTCCGAGGAGATCCGTGCCACTCGCGGAACCCTTGTCAAACCTGGCGAAGACAGTCCGTTCCGGGATCGCCCGAAGGAAGAGAGTCTCGATCTGTTCAGGCGCATGCGCAAAGGCGAGTTCGGGAACGGCAAGCACGTGCTGCGCGCGAAGATCGACATGAGCTCGCCCAACATCAACATGCGGGATCCGGTGCTGTACCGCATACTGCACGCCGCGCATCATCGCACGGGCTGCAGCTGGTGCATCTATCCGATGTACGACTTCACCCATTGCATCTGCGATGCATTGGAGGGCATAACTCACTCGCTTTGCACGCTGGAGTTCGAGGACCACCGTCCGCTGTACGACTGGGTGCTGGACAACATCAACATCAACTTCCATCCGCCGCAAATCGAGTTTTCCAGGCTGGTCCTGGACTACAACGTCATGTCGAAGCGCATCCTCACATCACTGATCCGGCTTGGACATGTAGACGGATGGGATGATCCGCGCCTCCCAACGCTTTCGGGTCTGCGGCGAAGGGGGATTCCGGCCCAGGCGATCCGTGATTTCTGTCAACGCATCGGCGTGACCAAGGCGGCACACAGCGTGGAGGTCGAACTCCTGGACTTCTGCGCCCGCAGAGTCCTGGAGCGCTCCACTCGCAGAGGCATGGCGGTGCTCGATCCCGTCCGGGTCTTGGTCGTCAACTTCGAGGGGGAGCCGGAGCAACTGAACGCGCCTTGGCACCCGAAGCGCGGGGAGCTTGGGAGCAGGAAGGTCCTGTTCGGGAGGGAACTCTTCATCGAGCGATCTGACTTCGCGTTCGATCCCCCAAGGAAATTCAGGCGCCTGTCGCCTGGTCAGATGGTGCGATTGAGGTACGCGTACATCATCAGGTGCGACGAAGTCGTGTGTGGTGAGGACGGGAGGGTCGAGGAGCTGCGAGTCACCTACTTCCCCAATAGCCGAAGCGGTTCGGACGTGAGCGGGCTCAAGCCCAAGGGAGTGATTCACTTTGTCGCAGAGACCAACGCCATCCCCGCGACGTTCCGTCTGGTCGACAGGCTGTTCAAGGCGAGGGTGCCCGGCGCGGACGCCTTCGATGAACAGCTCAATCCGGACTCTCTTCGATTGGCCCGCGGGTACGTCGAGCGCGGACTTGCCGGACTGGAAGAACCCAACATCCAGTTCGAACGCACAGGCTACTTCTGCCTGGATCCTGGAACGACAAACGGCGGTCGCGTCTACAACCGCACCGTGCCGTTGGTCGACAGCTATCGTCCAACCTGAATTGGCTGGCGACTCGAATACCAGCTTGAACGGTCAAGACTCAGGTTCCAATGCGGGGCAAGTCTTGCCCGTCAAGACTCCGAGCTGCCGCGAAGTCGAGGCAGCCTGTCGGAACATCACTCGCTATCTCCACCGAACGCCGGTCGTCACGTCGCGAACGGTGAATCGACTAGTCGGAGCGGAATTGTTCTTCAAGTGCGAGAATCTCCAAAAAACCGGCGCCTTCAAGGCTCGTGGCGCATTGAACGCGGTGCTTCGATGCGAGGGCGAACACTCCAATTTCATCACGCACTCGTCAGGCAATCACGGTGCTGCGCTCGCTTGGGCGGCGGGGATCGCGGGATCGACAGCAACGGTCATCGTTCCGAAGGACGCATTGCCGGAGAAGCTGGAATCCATGCGGAGGTACGGAGCGCGGCTCAAGCTGTGCGGCTCGACTCTGCAGGACAGGGAGGGAGTGCTCGAGCAAACGAGGTGCGAGGGTGAATTCAAGGAGATACCGCCGTACGATCACTTCGACATAGTTGCTGGCCAAGGCACCTGCGCCTGGGAATTGCTCGGTCAGGTTGAAAACCTCAACCAGTTGTGGATGCCGGTGGGAGGAGGAGGGCTTGCCGCGGGATCCGCAATCGCGGGCGATGGAAGGGTCGAGATCGTGTGCGCTGAACCAGAACTGGCCCGTGACGCGCACGATTCCCTCCGTTCCGGATCACGGCTCCCGCCGTATCCTCCCAGGACCATGGCGGACGGCCTGCGTACGGGGCTCGGCGAGGTGAATTTCCAGACGCTGAGGCACTTCGGCGCCTCGGTCGCGCTCGCAACGGAGCAGGGGATCTCGGATGCAACCTTGCTATTGTGGTCTTGCCTGAACATGATCGTCGAACCCTCTTCAGCGGTGGTTCTTGCGGCCATGCTGGAAAACCCGGGTCGGGCTGCAGGCCGGGTTGGAGTGATCCTGTCCGGAGGCAATGTCTTGCCTCAGTTCGGTGCTGGCTGATCCTTCACAAGCGAGGAATCGAGAGGGTGACTGAAGCAACCATGAGATCCGCCGGTGTCTTCGGGCACCCGACCGGATTGTTCGTGCTGTTCGCGACGGAGGCATGCGAGCGGTTCAGCTATTACGGAATGCGGGCGCTACTGCTCTTCTACTTGGTAGACCACTTCCTGATGGGGGATGCTGGCGGCACGGGAGTCCTTGCCGCGTACGGGGCGATGGTCTATGCACTGCCAATCCTGGGAGGGATCGTCGCAGATCGCTGGATCGGGTATCGCCGAGCGGTAATCTACGGCGCGCTGCTGCTCTGCTGCGGACACCTGTTGATGGCTTACGAAGGCGAAGCAGCCACGGTTGTGGACGGAATCGTGCATCGGGACGAAACCGCGCGCGGGGTCACGTTCCTGGCCCTGTCGTTCATCGTTGTCGGAGTGGGATTCCTGAAGCCTTCCATCACCAGCATGGTCGGGCAACTCTACGAGCTCGATGATCCCCGACGAGACCAGGGATTCACCATTTTCTACCTGGGCATCAACCTTGGAGCGTTCGTCGCGACGCTTCTGGTCGGTTGGCTTGGGCACCGGTTCGGCTGGAGCTATGGATTCGGCGCGGCGGGAGTCGTGATGATTGGCGGCATCTCCATCTTCATGTGGGGTCGCAGGCACCTAGGAGTGTCCGGCGTGCCCAGGACACCGGAGCGACTGACTGCACGGTACGCCGGACTGACTCCGGTGCAGTGGATCCTGATCGGCGGGGCGGTTGGCGTGTTCGTGACCTGGATGCTCCTCAACAACATTGCTTCGCTCGGCATCCTTCTCATCGTCTTGGCCGTGGTGTCCGTGGCAGGAGTCAGTGCCTACGCTGTCCTGCGTTGCAATCCGACGGATCGCGATCGGCTGTTCATCGTGTTGATCCTGACTGCGGTGTCGAGCGTGTTCTGGGCCTTGTTTGAACAGATGGACAAGAGCGTCGGACTCTTCGCGGCTCGAAATGTCGACCTGACATTCCTGGGTCTGTCGATCACGAGAGAGCAGGTCACGTTTCTCAACCCGTTGATGATCATCGTGTTCGCTCCGCTGTTCGCCATGTTCTGGCGCGGCCTGTCCGAGCGGAGAGCCGAACCTTCAACCCCGCTGAAGTTTGCGCTGGGAATTCTCCATGCAGGACTGGCATTCTTAGTCATGGCTGCTGGCAAGTACTTCGTGGACGCCGGACACCAGGCCGGGATCATCTGGCTGATCGGCGGTTTTCTGTTGCTGACCAGCGGAGAGCTCTGCCTCTCTCCCGGCGGGCTGTCGATGGTGACGCCGTTCTCTCCAGCTGGGATCGTCGGCCTGATGATGGGAATCTGGTTCCTGGCGACGTCGATCGCCACGTATGTGTCGGGCCTGCTGGCAAGGTTGGCGGCAGTTCCGGGAGCGGTCGGGATCAAAGTCGATCCGTCCGTGTCGCTGACGATC
>JAGWBL010000113.1 GCA_021295935.1 Pseudomonadales bacterium | reverse complement strand
CATGGGCCTGAGCAGGGGTCGCTCCATGGCGACGCCAACGAACGCCATCGTCGCGAGTGTGCACGCCACGCCCGCCAGGAACGGGAGTCCCAGGATGTTGCAGTAGGTGACCGCGAAGAACGCTCCGAGCATCGTGAGCTCGCCCTGAGCGAAGTTGATCATCTCGCTCGACTTGTAGATCAGGACGAACCCAAGCGCGATCAGTCCATAGACACACCCCTGGGAGATGCCGCTGACCAGGAGTTGGGCAATCATGCCAATCGGGATCAGGCGCTCCGGCTCGACCGAGCCTCAGGATCGAGTGCGGGTCCGGAGACGGATTTCGCGCTCAGTCGACCGCGACGCGAAATGTCGTTCATCAACTGCACACGGCCTCATACACACCGCGTTTGAATTCCTGGCCGAACGGGTGCCAGAACGAGAGCATGCGCTGAGTGAAGCAGAGAGCGGCAACACCCGCCCTGGGAGCGACCCAAGTGTGAGTTCCCGCGAGGCCTCCCCAGTGGAACTCGTCAACTGCAGCTTTCGGTTCGCCAGGAGCCGGCTGCAGCTTGAGGGCAAAACCTATGCCGAACGAAGTTCCGGGCATTTCCCACGTTGGCAACTGGATCCGCACTCCGTCTGGCAACTGTGGAGTGCGCATCAGTCTCACCGTCTCGGGGCGAAGCAGTCGAACTCCGGCAAGCGAGCCCTCGCCGGCCACCATCTGCATGAACCTCGTGTAGTCGACGATCGTCGATACCAAACCACCGCCTCCCGACTCGAACAAGGGTTCCCTGGTGAATGCTCCGGACGTCTCGTTCGTCCTGTAGCACTCTCCTTCCATCGGCGACATCGGGTCCTTGGGCCCGTAGAGGACGCAGAAGCGGTCGGCGTCTTTGTCTTGCACATGGAAACCAGTATCGACCATGCCCAGCGGCTGCAGAACCGATTCGGAGACGAATTCTCCGAACGTCTTCCCACTCACGATCTCCACCAGTCTCGCGGCCACGTCCATCGAGACGCTGTACTGGAACCTCCTGCCCGGCTGATACGCCAGCGGGATGCGGGCAAGGTTTTCCACGGTTTGCTCGAGTGACACTGCCGGCGAAAGGATGCGGTTCTCGCCGTACAGCGGATCCACCAAGGACTCGCCGAAGATTCCGTACGAGAACCCCGCTGTGTGACACAACAGATGGCGCACGGTCGGTGTGACTCTCAAGTCCTCGACTTCCGTCGCCTCGGACGCTCCCTCGCGCAACACCTTCAAGTCCGAAAACTCGGGAAAAAACTCTGTCAGAGGACTCTCAAGACCGAACGCTCCCCGCTCCCACAAGATCATCGCTGCGACCGCCGTCACCGGCTTCGTGTTCGAGAACAAACGGACGATCGACTTCGGACTCACAGGCACGTGTTCCTCTCTGTCCTGCCATCCCGCCTGGAAGAAATCGACGACTTCCTGCCCGCGCAACACCACCGACAACGCCATCGGCAGAGTGCGTGAGTCCACGAGGTCCCGCAACGCGCGATGCACCTCGCTGAAGTCCCAGTTCGAGTCCTTGATCTCGAAGGGGAAATCAGTCACTTCCCGCTCCTATCGGGTTCTTGCCCAACTCAGTTGCAATGTAGGCATAGTCGAGGTTGCTGAGACCCTTGCCGGTGTTCGAGTCGGGGAGAAACAGGTTCCAGAGACCGCGGCGACGCGCTTCGGCCTTCAGCTCGTCCACAGTGGACACTTGTCTGGGCGACAGGCTCCAGCGATCGCCGTGTTCCGCGTCAGCGTCTTTGAACGCGCGAGTCCTCGGCGTGACTACGGCGGAGATGAATCGATTCGCCGCTTCCAGAAGCGGCTTCGCTTTATCACTGATGGTCAGCTGACTGAGGTCCAAGTTCGCTTGCATTCGTTCGACTCCGCCCGGCCACCTCGGGGCGCCCTCTTCCTCCTCTGGCCTTCGACGAATTCTAGTTTTGCAACGTTTGCAACTTCAAGCTTGCAGCAGTCTTCTGACTCCGGGTCAGAGTGACCGACAAGCAGAGTATGGACAGGATTCCAAGACCGTCCACCCTGGATCGGTTTCGGCCGGGAGCGGTTCGGAACGGCCGGTTCGGGACCTGCGGCTCAGCCAGCCGGTTGGTGCGGCCGAGCGAAGTGTCCAACGACAGTCGTACACTGCATGCACCAAGCGCGTCCGACGCACCAAGACTCGTGGCGCGACGCGTGCACTGGGTCAGGTTGATCGCCGGGGGTCTTGAAGTATGCCAACGAGGAACACGATCCTTGAGTGAGTCGCTCAGCAAGGCAACAGAGATGTTCCGCACGTACATCGATGCCATCGAATCAACGCGCGACCTCTTGTCCCCCGCGTTTTCCGAAGCCGTAGAGTTGATCGCGGGACTGGATTCGATATTGATCGTGACGGGCCTGGGCAAGAGCGGCTTGGTTGGACAGAAGGCCGCGGCCACGCTCAGGAGCACAGGGACTCAGGCTGCGTTCGTTCATCCAGTGGAAGCGTTGCACGGCGATCTGGGAATCGTCCGGACCGGATCGGCCACTTTGGCCATATCGTAGAGCGGAGGAAATGAACAGACGATCGAGTTCGTTCGGCAGTTCCGGAACATCAACGAGCACGGAGTGATCACGCTTTCAGAGCCTGGATCAAGAATGGAGAAGCTCGCAGACATCGCACTTCACATTCCGAAACTGCCGGAAATCGACGAGTGGAACCTCGCTCCAACAACGAGCTCCCTCTCCACCTAGGCCATGTGTGACGTTCTCGCTATCTGCGTTCAGCAGCGAAAGAACCTCACGGCAAGCAACTTCGCCCAGTTCCACCCCAGTGGCACGCTGGGACGGCGATTGTTGCTCAACGTTCGTGACCTCATGATCCGAGGAGCCTCCTTGCCGACCATTCCCTGGAACGCCGATTTCTCTGATGTGATTTACGAGATTTCTTCCAAGGGGCTTGGCTTGGTGTTGCTGCTGCAAGAAGACGGATCGCTGTTCGGAACGCTTACCGACGGCGATATACGTCGTTTGCTGGAACGCGGCATCGATGTGTCTACGGTCACCGCAGAGAGCTGCTACCGCTTGAGTCGCCGTGAGAACGACCTCCCGCCGGTTGCAAAGGGCTGGACCACACACGACTCCAAGGCCATCGAGTGTCTTCGTCAGATGCAGGAGAGTCAGATCACCTCGTTGGTCATCACGGAAGATGATCGGCCAGTTGGATTGATCAGAATGCAAGACCTCGTCAAGGCGGGGCTTTGAACGACCCGCAGAAAGCTTGCGATCTTGAATAGAGGCGCGGGTGCAGGCGCTGGGCCGGCCAAACGCCCACGATCTCCGCCGCACTTGGCTCTATTGCAACCGTGGCCACAGAGCGATTCCCACTCGAAGGCGCACTTCACTGGGTTTCCACGCCCAAGGGAACCCACCAATCGCGTTTGCGACGGACAAACGCCGCGCGTCCCGTGTCGGTGCGCAACACGATTGATGCGCAAAACCGGGGCGAAGGACCTTCGGGGCGAATCCGCACTCGAGGGTGCGTCCAGGTATCGCAGTCTGCAGATCGCCGCGAAGGTCAACTGACCATTCCGACCCACCGTGTTTCAAGCTCCCCCTCGACGCCGTAGACTACGTGCGCGCCGAGGTCCGTGCTACACAAAATCGTCGCGTCCGTCAGGAGGCTCAGACGAAGGCGACCTGCAGTTCCACCAAGCACTCCTCGGTCAATCCGCGCAACCTCCGAATGGAGCTGGGGGCTTGACGAGACTCAATCCCGTTCGATCGCGACGGCATTGGCCTCGCCCCCACCGATGCAGAGGGCAGCAATGCCCTTCTTGCCTCCCGTCGCCGCCAGGGCGTGCGAAAGCGTCACAAGCAAGCGGCTTCCTGTGGATCCCAGCGGATGACCTTGTGCACATGCACCGCCATGAATGTTCACCCGGGACGCGTCCAGACGCAGTTCGTTGATCGCAAGCATCGTCACAACCGCAAACGCTTCGTTGATCTCGAAGAGGTCGACATCGTCAAGCCTCCAACCTGCCGCATCGGAAACACTTCGGATCGCCCCCACCGGAGCCACTGCAAACCTGGAAGGATGGGTGGAGTGGGTTGCGTGGGCCACGATCCGGGCAAGCGGTTCCGCCCCGCCGCCCACTCGATCGGGGGCCGCGATCACAAGCGCCGAGGCACCGTCGGAAATGGAACTGGCATTTGCTGCCGTGATCGTCCCGTCCTTCTTGAATGCAGGCCGAAGCTTCGGAATGCGTTCGGGCTTGGCGCGCCTCGGCTGCTCATCTTCGGCAACATCGCCCCACGGCGCAATCTCGCGCTCGAGCGAGCCTTCCTCCATCGCGCGAATCGCTCTCGAAAGAGATCGAATGGCGAACTCATCCATCCCTTCCCGGGTCATCTGATACCGATCTGCGGTCTCCTGTGCGAACACGCCCATCGAGTGCCCGGACTCGGCGTCCTCGAGCCCGTCGCAGAACATGGCGTCCCGAATCTCGCCGTGACCCATCCTCAATCCTGACCTGG
>JAGWBL010000112.1 GCA_021295935.1 Pseudomonadales bacterium | reverse complement strand
GTGGATGCGGGATTCGGTCCAGTGGAACAGCGTTCGAAACTGCAGTTCGGACTTGCAGGCTCGAAACGCGGTCTCGACCTGCCGGAGTCCGCGGCAGCGCTCCAAGACGGCCTCGCCCGGAACATGCCGCAGGCTTGTGACCACGCCCGCCGTGCCCGCCGTCTATCTTGCGTGCGCGCGTTCGACCTTGTCCTGGCGGACGCTCCATTTCGTGCTTCCCTTCTTGCCGAGACAGGGGCGTTCCGCGGACGATGCCACGAATCGGGTTTCCGGCCCTTCCAGGCGCTCTTGAAGTCGTTTCAGCACGCGTTCGCGGTCGTGCTGCTGCTTCTTCGCTCTCTTTGGCGAATGACCCACGATCAGTCGATGGCCGTCACCATCGTTCAGATCCAGCACGCCGCCCCGGTTCACCGGACCGCGATCCTCCAGCTCCAGCCACTTCGCCTGAACATCCTCGTCCCGGTTGCGAAGGCGTGCGCCAACGATCCAGTCCACCCCGGCCCGTACCAGCATCCGAAGGTTCGACGCACTCATCGTGCCCCGATCCGCGACCACGCAGGCTCGGCGAACCGGTAAGCTCTTGCGAAACCGCTCGACCACCCTCACCAGGCTGCGGCCCTCGAAGGAGATGCCCGGCAACAGTTCGTACGTCACGGGGAGGCCTTCCGGCGTGACCATCAGCGCCAGCAGCGCCCGCGTTTCCTGAGGACGGTGATCCTTGCTGCAGCCCTGTTCGCGGAGGCCGTCCGGAGTGAAGGACTCGAAGTGCAGCGTGGTGCAGTCGAAGAACACCAGGTGCACGCTCCGACCCGGATCGCCCTGCAGGGAACCCAGGGATCGCTGGGCCGCCAGCGACTTCAGCCGACCGATCGGTCGTGGAACCGGGTGATCCATCATGCGATGGATCTTTTCCAGACGCATGGGAACCGACAGCTCGCCGTGGAGTGTGCTGGCGTGGTTCCGGTTGCCGCCCGGCTTCGCCAGTCGCGCCATCGCCGTGTGATGCAGAACCTGACTGGACGCGCGATGACGATCCGGCGAAATCATGGCGCCCAGTCCGAGCTCGCGATACAGCGCACCGCAGGCCTGATGGACGCCCGCCGACGCGGAACCCTCGGAATCGCGGGCTCCATGATCCACGCCGAACACCGGACTCTCTTCGGGATCCGGCTCTTCGAGCTTGGCCCGAAGTCCCGGTTCGGGAGGGAGCACGAGAACTTGCCGACTGCGGGATTCGATGCGTCTCCGGCCCTCGGCCTTCATGCGCTCGATGGCTTCCTCATCGCCGGCTTTCGCGGCGCCGAGGTGCTCGAGCACCGTCTGGCGCACCTTGCCGCCCACACGTCGGCTCTCGACGATCTGGATGGCAATCCGGCTGCGATCGCGGGTGGCCTTGCATCGAACGAACATGGTCGAGTTCCTGTCGGTTCGCCAAGCCCCATTTCGAGAAACTCAACACGGCGATATGTGCAGGCACTACAAGCGACCTCAGAGAGTTGGAGCCCTGAAAATCAGTGACTCTCAGACGAACGTCCCAGGTAAACCGTCGAACTTGGGACTGAGGGTCGTGTGGAAGCTTCTTCATCTGTTCAGAGCCTTTCCTCCGATCGGACAGCCGTCAGCAGAGAGCGATGTCACCACATCCGGGAATTAGCGCCAGCGGACGCGTCCGCGCTCTGCGTGCTGCAAGCCACGAGGGCGGGCCAGCGACATCGCTTCGGGAAAACCTGGTGGTCAAGAAGCGCTTGTCACTCATGTTCGATTGCGGTCATCAGCATCATGCGCATTGTTGTGGGATCACGCAACCTGCATTCCTTGTTGAGCGGGACGAAAGCAAGAGCTCCGGATTGGGCATCAACAGATGTTCGCGGCATGCGGAGAAGTGCAAGCCACCGCGGAATGGAACGCTTGGAACGCGATTGACGGGAATGTCTTGACCAGCTTCGGAGGAGGAGAATCAGCGGAAGCGCCCCATGCAGGCTGCCGTAGAACCTCAATGCTTGAGGGGCACTCTGATCTGACCCCTGCCTCGCTGCTTTCTCAGCGCCCTTTTGAGCGCCCGCCTTTCTTCCTCTTCCAAATCGGGACCGGCATTCTGCAATCGTTCCTGAATCATCTTCAGGCCCAGTTCCTTTTGCCCTTGGGCGGCAAGGATTCTCGCGAGCGTGACCAGATTCTCCCAAGAGTCGGGATGCGCCTCGACGCTGTCCCATGCCCATTGCGCGTGGCTGGCGTTCATGTTCCCGGTCTCGACTCCGGCCTTTGCCAGCGCCCCAAACACAAGGCGCCCTTCAACCAAGGCAAGCAGCGCGTCAGCCACCCTCTCGGCTTGGTCAAACCCTTCCAGTTCGAGAAGCTCCTGGTACATGGGAAGCGCGAGTTCGATCAGGTACAGGTCGATCGCCAAGGTTCCCGAACCCTCGCCAGTCTCCGGCTCGTTCAAGAGCCTGTCCCGCCGGAGCTTGCGCTCGTTCAGGAGGAATTCCGCCGCCGCCGCCAATTCGTCCGCAGCAAAGCGCTCGGCAAGCCACTCCTTGCGCCTGATCTTCTTCTTCATGAGCGCGGACTTGCTGTATGCCTTCCAGATCCCGGCCGCAAGCAGGGCGCTGGACTGCAGTTTCAAGGCAGGGTCTTGCCGGAGATACTTGTACAGTTGCTTGCTCCTCTTCGGTTGATCCAGGAGATGATGGATCTCGGAGACGTCACTCGCCATTTGAAGCGTGGCGGTGAAGCCCTCCCGTCCCTGAAGCAGATACGCCTTGGCTTCCGCGAGCCGGGCCTGCACGGCTCGTTTCGCCGGTGGATGGCGTTTGGCGAGGTCGATGAGCCGTGGGAACACGGAAGGGCGCTGGATGACGAAGCTGGGGTCGCGCGCCACGCCTTCCTCCAGGCACCACTCGTACTCGGCCAGGGCCTCCTCATGGCGCATGCGCTGCGCGAAGGCCTCCGCAAGCGCCTGCCGCAGCGCGGGACTGCTGTCACCCGCCTCCCTCGATTCCGCACGGGCGTGGTCCAGGGCGCTCGTTCCCGATACGACCAGGCGCGCACGCCACAGAAATCCCTCCTTGGACAGGTATCCCTCATGCCGGTCAAGCAGCACGCCGTTTCCATCAGTGAATGCCAGCGTGGGCAGGATTCTCACATCGTATTCCTCGTACAGGGCGCGCCTTGGCGAAAAATAGGCATGTGGCTTGTCAAAACTGATGCTCAGCAAGCGGCGCTCGCCCCACGACTGCTCCCAAGCCGGACGAGAATCAACAACCCTGATTTCAATGGGAACGGGAACCGCGTGGCGGGCAAGAAACGTCTTCACCTCCGCATCCGAAAACGTCTCCTTTTCCATCTGCCCGCACTGCCCGCATCCAGCAGTGGTGAACTTGAGAAAGACCAGCTTGCCTTCGGCGGCAGCGGTTGCCCGAGCCTTCGCGATGTCCTCCTCGAGGCTGCCCCCCGGGGTCAGGAATTCGTGCTTCTCCACAGCGGATGCCGTTCCGGACAGCGCCGCTGAGAGAAGGCATGCGCTCCATCCAGCCATCATGAAGAGCGCCGCGCGCCCCGATCGCTCTGAAATCATCGTCGACCCCTTGCGGCCGGAGACCGCTTGCCTATGCCACACACGCTGATCGTGAAGTCTTGAATGCCCTTCCTGCGCTCTTGCCGGTACGGGACGTTCACCTTCCAGGTCATGGACGACAGCCCGTGTTCACATGGTGGCTGGGACTCATTGCCAGTCCACGTGCCGGATCAGCTTGCCGCTTTCTCCCCGGCGCTGTTCCAGGCGGATCGACGATCCATCGAATTCGATCTTCATGAAAGGCCCTTCGTGCACGCGGTCCAGATCCACCAGCACGGCTGGCTGCGGACGCCAGAAGGCGTCAAGGGACACGACCGCCAGTCGCGTGCTCCTCGGTGTCTCGCCCTCCAAGGGTCTCTCAAGCAGAAACGCCACCTGCCTTTCATCATGCGACCAGGTGAACGACGGGCCAACCGCCCAATCGCTCATGTCCGAAGCCGCGACTATTCCGCGGACGGGATTCAGCAATGGCTGCACTTGTGTCACGTTGTCCGAGGCACGATAGAGCGTCCGGATGGAACTCGATTCACTCTCGACGTCGATGACAGGATCGTCCATGGGAACCGCCCGGGTATCGTAGAGCAGTACCTCAAATTGAGCCGGTTCCGACAGCCCGATGCCGGGGACGAAGCTCTCGTAGACGACAAAGCGCCCGGAAGGCGAGGAAACCATGTTGCGGCCCCACAGCATTTCCACAACTCCTAGCGTGTCCAGGCGATGTATCGCCAATATGCGAACCTCCCGATCCTCCGTTGTGCCATAGACGAGAAGCTTGCCATCGTCGACATGCACATCGACAAGATGCGTGAAGGCGGGCGACAGCCTCTTTGATCGAGTCTCCGGGAGAGCGCCGTTTCTGGCCTGAACCCGGATCTCGCCTCCGGAGCCACCGGTTGCGTCAGCAATGTCGAATCTCACAACCACTCCAAACTCCCCCGTCAGAAGCACAACCTGTCTCCCTTTGACAGTGTGCGAGACGCCGGCCCGATCGAAAGAGCGAAAAGCCCCGAAAGGGCGATGATCCTCACCATCGCGAACCTGCCCGCCCGCCGCCTGCAGCTCCAAGACAGACGTTGCGCCGCTTGCCCTGTCATTGATGCCGCCACGACCGTTCCCGGTTGTGCCAGCGAAGGGCGTGGAAAGGGCCTCGGCCGCTTCGCCTTCCCACCTCGGTGCCGCGGAGCGCGGAAGCGAGGGTCGACGCCTCCAGGACCGCGACCCCGACATGAATCCTCCCGCAAGAGCAGCAGCCTTCCCTTGCCGGCTCTACCGCTTCCATGGTTGAGGATCCGGGATCCAGATGAACTTACGATTGAACCACCGCGCATCGACACTCACCAGCCTGATGGACGAGCCCATAAATGTGATCGCGTCCGTCCGGTTCAGGTAGTCATCAGGCACCTCGATCTCGTGGTGTTTGACAGGTCGCCCTTCCGAGTCGAGTTCCACCACTACAAGGAGCAGGCCTTCGAG
>JAGWBL010000003.1 GCA_021295935.1 Pseudomonadales bacterium | reverse complement strand
AGAACCGGGTGTGGCGCTCTCGACTTGCCCGGACCTTTTCCACCATCCGGGCGGTCATGCTCTCCTTGCCTGACAGGCCGACAAGCACCGGTACCGAGCGACCTGGGCGACGCTCGACATGTGTGGATGGCTGACCGTCCATGCCGCGCTTGAATTCCAAGGGAACCCCCCAAGTGGCTACGGTGTTGTCGACTCCTGAAGGATTGCCGTGTGCCGCACGTTCGCATTCGTAGGCGAAAGCATTGATTTCGTCATTGCGGAGTCCGAGCTCAAAGTACTCGGACAGGGCTCTGATGACCGCCACAGCCAGCGCGGCCGAACCTCCCAGCCCCACTGCTCGCGGAATGTTCGGAAACGCCTCGATCACCATGCCCCGGTTCTCGATACCCAGTTGCTGCAGCACCAGCGCGAGCATGCCCGGCAGCCCCTGCGGCCGTTCGGCAACATCCGGAATCCTTTGCTCCATTTTCCACCTTGGCTCCACCAAGAGCTTGCGGTTGGAATCCAGGACGCGCGCTTCCACAGCCAAAGGAACAGGCGCCGCCAGCGCAGGATGGCCATAGACCGTGGCATGCTCGCCGAAGAGGATCACCTTGCCAAATGCGGAACTTCGTGGGGAAGCGCCAGCCGCAGGATCCACTTCGGTGCCTTCCGACTCGATGTGCTTCAGGATCTCCTTGGCCTTCCAGACCTTTATGTCGCCCTGTTCGATCAGCCCATCGACCACCGCATTGAAGTGCTCGGATGGCACGCCGGCCGTTGAAGCCACGCTTCGCGCGTGCAAGGTCATGTGGTTTTGCTGAATGCCCGCAGTCGCCAAGGCACGAAGTGCGGCATAGTTCTGGGCAAGTCCCACCGCGCCCATGATGGCAGCCAATTCCCTTGCGTTCGGCAGTCCCATGAGACGATGGTTGATCTTGACCGTTGGGTTGACCTCGAGCGATCCTCCGACCGTGCCCACCTTCATGGGCATTTCGATTCTTCCGACAAGGCAGTCGTCCTCAGCCTCCCACGAGGACAAGGACGAGTAGGTGCCGTCACGTGCCGCGTAGGCGTGAGCCGCAGCCTCGATGGCGCGGAAGTCATTGCCGGTCGCAATCGCGACTGCGTCCACGCCGTTCATGATTCCCTTGTTGTGGGTCGTAGCCCGGTAACGGTCGACCCGAGCCAGGTCGCTCGCCAGCACGATTCCATCCCGAACCTCCTCTCCGGAGTAACCCTGGACCAGGAGATTGCTGGTCGGGATCTTCACGATCGCCTTGACCAGCGCCCGATCGGTCAGATTGGAGAGGATGCGAAGGAACACATTGCCTCCGGTAACGGACTCCACGAGCGCGGCAACACCTTCGCACATGCCGTTGACCACGTTGGCGCCCATCGCATCGCGCGTGTCCACCAAGAGGTGCAGGACGAGCATAGGAGGCTTGCCATCGGGCAATCGATGCACGAAGGTCTGGATGTCCTTGGCACCACCGCCCCGCGCAACCATCTTCGGATGCAAGTTGTTTGCGAGCCCGAGCACGTCTTCTCTCGCTTCTTCGAGCCTGGTCTGGGCGGCTTCCGGATCATCGAGTCCAACGACCTGCACTTGTCCCACGAGCACGGGCTCCGTGGCTTCGGCGTGAAATCCGCCAGACAGACGAGCCACTCGGGCAGCGCCGGAAAGTCCAGCGACGATGGATGGCTCCTCCGTGACCAGCGGAACTATCACCTCTCGACCATTGATCAGGAAGTTGAGGCCGAGACCGAGGGGCAGTCCCATGACTCCCACCACGTTCTCGATCATGTGGTCGGCTGTGGAGGCCTGGAGAGTGTGCTTGCCGGACCTGAGCGCTCTCAGGTCAGTGTCGGAGAGGACATTCCGCTCTCTCAGCGCTTCGATTCGTTCATGCAGGTCCAGCTGAAAGAAGCTGGGTATGCGTGATGTGCTAGACGGTCTCGCAGGTTGCGCCACTTTCGCTTACCTCCGCCGGGATCACCCGAAAAGGGGTGTCCGCAAGTTGCTCTACAAATTTCTGCAAGCGGTCCGGATCGGTCGTGCATGCGAAGCCGACAT
This sequence comes from Pseudomonadales bacterium, assembly GCA_021295935.1. Lineage (GTDB taxonomy): Bacteria > Pseudomonadota > Gammaproteobacteria > Pseudomonadales > Azotimanducaceae > Bin55. Next base: position 23,980 of record JAGWBL010000003.1, on the reverse strand, counting down.
CGCCACCGCCCGCACCGCTCGGCTTGTAGGTTATCCGAACGGCTTCTGCGTACCTTCGAATCTGTCGGTGCGGGGTGCTCCAGTACCCCAGACCAGCGGCTTCATCAATCTCGGACATCGCATCTCCGTAAGCGCTGCAAGCCCGGACAAACGCCTCGCCGTCGTCGAGCGCCTCGATCACTTCCTCAGCATGAGCCCGAAGGCGATCCATGGTTGACGAACGAGCGGCAGCTCTCCACTGATGGAATCGCGCAAGTTTCTCGCCCGTGACGGTCGATCCGCCGGTCCACACCAGACAGATCCGGACCGAAGGGTCCATCCTCACTCGGGCAGGCCCGCCTGCACGAAAGGTGATGCATCCGCCGTGCCAACACGCTGCGACATCGATGCCGCTGCCGGCTCCCTTCTGAAGTCGGCGATGCGCGACGAGACAGTCCTTGAACTCAAGTGTCCGACCGATGACGCTGTTCAGTCCCAGCCCGAGCGAGATCAGCAGGGCGGCGCTCGAACCCAGCCCGAGCTTGGCGCTGGACGAGTAGAGGCTTGAGGAATCCAAGACCACCCTGCCTCCAGATGGCAACAGGCTTGGATCGCAAACATGCCTGACCATGCAGGCGGGATCATCGCTCGCCAGCTGTCGCTCCAGCGATTCACGGGTGTGCTCGGATTCCCAGTGTGCGAACTGCGTCGAGAATTTCCACCTGGCGTCGTCCGATCTCTCCACCTTGCAGCGTGCTCGGCGATTGAGCGCCATCGCGATCCCCGGCGCTCCCTCCAACACCGCGTACTCCCCCGCAAGCACCAGCTTGCCGGGAGCGGAGGCTTCAATTGCCCTTGACACGCGCCCCTTCACCGACGCGACAGAGAACGGCTTCCAGAACACCGGGCACCTTGCGAAGGCGCTCGCGCACGAACGCGCCGGAGCCGTCCGCACAAACGGCCTTGACCTGCGGCCCTGCGTCGATGGTGTAGAACACTCGAATTCCTGCCTCCCGCAGCAGCACGAGCGAATCGATCACTGCAAGAGTTGTCGCGTTCCAGTACACCAAGGGAGGTACAGCGCCCATCATCACCGCGTGCATCCGCAGGCAATTCGACTCGGCGATCTCGCCTACGTGCTCGAAGTCCTTCGACGCCACGGCGGGACGCATCGCGGCGAAGTCCTCCCCGCAGGACTGCAACCAGCTGGCAAAGTAGGGCGAAGTCTCCTTGCATCGGACCATTCCCTCTGTCGAACTCACCGGCTTGCGCCTTCGAGAGGTCACAGCCACCACGACCTCGAGATCCCAGTGACTGCGTCCGAACAGGGCGCTTGTCTCACAGTCTCCGTCTCGCGGTTCGAGCGCGCAGAACCCGCCGAAAATCGAGCGAGCGGCCGAAGCTGAGCCCAGCCGTGCCCAACGCGAACGTTCTGCGTCGGACATGCCGAGTTCGAAGGCCGAGTCAACCGCCGTGACAAGGGCCGCAAATCCGGCGGCCGAGGATGCAAGCCCGCTTCCGACCGGGAAATTCGTGCTCGACTCGATGCCGAACGCCGGCAGATGCAGTTCCCTTCTGATTCTGTCTGTCCATGCCCTGGTCTTGGGATCTTGCACAAGTTCGCCGTTCAACAGGAACGAATCGGAACCTGGCAACACTCTGGTGTGGGCGGAGAGTCGGTCAATCGTTAAGGAGAGAGATGGCGAGGATGGGATGTTCAATACATCGTCCTCCTTGCCCCAGTACTTCACCAGCGCGATGTTGGGGTGAGCCTCCGCTGTTGCCGAGGAAGTCACTCGTACCCCGGGGGCGGGACGAAAGCGAACCCCTCGGCTTCCAGCAATCGTGCCAATCCGATGGTTCGCAGGTCGCCGTACTCGGGGCCGATGATTTGCACCCCGATGGGCAGGCCGCGGGCGTTTGTGCCTGTGGGGATAACGGTGGCAGGCAGGTAGGCGTTGCTTGCAAGTCCCGCCCAGAATATCTGTCGGTACATCTCCTGGGCTGTCCCGTTGACATTGACGGTCCGCTTGCTCATCTGACCATGATCGTGGGGAAACGCGGCTGTTGCCATGATCGGCGCCACGACGAAGTCGAACTCCTGGAAGAACCTGTGCCACGCCCAACGAATGTGTGTCCGTTGCTCGTTCCATACACCCCAGTCCCTGAAGGAAGCGATCTGCGATCTCGAGACCTGGGAATCTCTCGAGGTGTCGATCGCGGGGATGCTCTCGACGAACTCCTCGATCTTGCGATACCGGGATTCGGGCTGCCGTGCTGTCATGGTGGCGTTCAGGAGGCAGCGATACACGAAGTGCGTGTGTTCCGAGGAAATCTCGGGCCTCGCCTCGAAGTCGACTCGTGCTCCCATCAAGCGCAACGCCTCGCCAACTCGGTCCACTCGCTCCGCGACCTCCCCGCTCACTTCGGCTTGATCGTCGTCGCGCCAAGCCGCGATGCGAAGTTCGGAGGGCCGCTCCGTCAGTTCCGGCAATCGCAACACCACGCCGCGAGCTTGGATCTCGTCGGGTCCCGCCATGACTCGGAACGCGACGTCCAAATCCCTGGCGCTCCGAGCGAGTGGTCCGATCACGGCGATGTCGGTCGGCGAGAGGACATTGGGAGGGGCATGGCCGCGTGGCGGCAGCACAATCCAGGTTGGCTTGTGTCCGAACACACCACAGAAGTGCGCTGGATTGCGGATCGAGCCGCCAATGTCCGACCCGGATTCAAGCGCGCAGAGTCCGGCCGCCAGCGCCGCGGCCGACCCGCCGGAGGAGCCTCCCGGAGAAAGCTCCAGGCAAAAGGGGTTGTTCGTCGTGCCGTACACGCTGTTGTACGTCTGGATGTCCGCCAGCAGGTAGGGCACATTGGTCTTGCCGTAGATCACGGCCCCGGCCCTCCGCAATCGCTGAACTGCGACTGAGTCTCTTGTTGCTATGTTGTCCTGGAGATCCGTGGCGCCCCAAGTGGTAGGCAGGCCGGCGACGTCGTAGCTTTCCTTGATGGTCATTGGGATGCCGTGCAGAGGAGCCGGCGCCCGACCCGACTCAAGGGCCCTGTCCGCCTCTCGCGCCTCTTCGAGCGCCAGTTTGCGGCGGTCCACGACCACGGCGTTTATGCTGGGATTGAACCGGTCCAGTCGGCCCAGATAGTGCAGTAGAAGTTCCGTGCTGGAAAGCTCCCGACGACAGATGGCCGCGTGCAGATCCACGCACGAGGCGAACTCCCACGATGTGTTTGTCACTTGGATCTTGGCCGCGTCAACAATGTCAAGATGATGCCATGCTTGCGAGAGACTGTCGCAGGGCTGTTGAACCCGACGAGCCGAACCGCGCTGCTTGTCGCATTACCGGGACAGGCGAAGCGTTCGGGTCTTGATACTTGCAGTCACATGGAACAAATGCAAGGAACTTCGCCGCGCAACGGATTGCATTCGTGATCCGATTCGCGTTCGACACCGCTCCGTGTTCTCGCTACATCACCCGCCCACTGGACGTGTTCGTGCTGCCGTGCGGTTTCGAGACCGAGCACGACTAAGAACGGTGTCAATTCCGCGTAGGCTGGCTCTCTAGTAGCAGAACGCGATGCCCGCTTCCAGCAGTTCTGGAGCGCGGGCTCGAGCGGATTGTCGTTCGCGTGCAGGCGTCTGCTGCTAGCCACCAAAGCGCGCGCGTGCGCTTAGCCCGAAAATTCTTGGCTCCGTCGTGAACGCGTTCCTGAAAAAGCCGGACGTGTCCGAAGTCAGGTACTCGCCGGTCACGTTTTCTGCATCCATCACGTTCCGAACCCAGAACCGTCCTTCCCAGCGCCCGTTCGCGCTCACGAAATTCAGGGAGAAATTGTGTTGGCTCCAAGCCTCGATCAAGTCTCCCGGAGTATTGAACTCGCGGGAGAACTGTTCAGCCTGCCAGTAGAAATCCCAACGCACGGTCATGTCGCCTCCCCACCAGACGCCGCTCGGAAGCGTGTAGGCGAATCCGGCGCGCATCGAGTGTGGAGGTGCATGCGGCACCTGATTGCCGCTCAAGTCGGTCAGGATACCCTCCAAAGTCTCGACACCCAGGGAATCCAGGAAGGTCCGCGACCAGTAAACGGGGATGGACAGGCCGATGCCGTTGGGCGGATAGAAAACCGGAAGGATCGCGCCAGTCGCGGCGTTGGCAAGGGCGATTTGCAGAATCGCGGGGGTGATGTCCGCCTCTCGCACCACGAATGCCACGCCCGTAGAGGCTCCGGGATCGATGTTCTTGAGAGCTAGATAGGCGGGATTGCCGGCCGTCCGGTTCAACGGATCGAGCGAGAGCGTGTCCACAATGGAGGTGTTCAGCAGGGTGTACGCGAAGTCCACGAACAACGAGCCATCCGACAGAATTGACCAGACTCCGTCCAGCTCGACTCCACTGACCTCGACATTCATGTTCTCGGTAAGCGACGCGTTGTTCTTGATGCGGGTCGACTGGAGTCCCTGATAGTCGTAGATGAACGCAGCGCCGTTGAGACGGAGCAATCCGTCCAACAGGGTGTTCTTGGTTCCGATCTCGAACGCGTTCACGGTCTCTTGGTCATACGTGAACTCGGAAATGTCCTGGAAGTCGACCGGAATCGCGGGATTCAACCCACCAGGCTTGTAACCACGGCTGAAGAAGCCATATAACATCGAGTCGTTGTTCAGGTGGTAGTCGAACCCTACTCGGGAGCTCAGGAAGGTGAATTCCGCACTCGAGGGACTGTTGGTCAGCCCTCGGGACTCCCCGAAATCGGGCACGATGGGGATCAATCCCGCCAAGGCGACACGCTCCGGGCTGTATGCCGGGGTGCGCAATGCAGCGTCGATGTCCGCCGGATCGGCGCCGTAATAGGTGGCCAGATTCAACTCGGGATTTGGCAAGAGCGGACCCAACAGGATGCCAGTCGCTCTGGACCAAAGTGGATCGATCCCTAGAGTGGGAAGAACGTCGAACATGAACGGAGAGAGAAGCCCCAGGGCCTGGCCGGTCGCGATCACGACCCCATCGGGCGTGGAAGGGGGAATGCCTAACAGGGCCCGCAAGGCAGGCAACACGTTGCCGACAAAGATGTGAGACTGGTTGTATGCGTTGTACAACACACTCGAGTCTTCCCGGCTTCGGAGATCGTCGTTGTACCTCAGGCCGAGCGTGAATCTCAGCGCGTCCGAAAAATCGTAATACAGCTGGCCGAAGACACCCATGTTCTCCTCAGCGGAACCGCTCCATGGGGAATTGGAATTGAGGAAGAACCCTGGGTAGAGGGCGGGCAACCCGAAGTCTGGAACGCCGCTGACCGAGACGACATCCAGCGTGTTCGACAGAACGTAGTAGTCCGTGATGTTCCTGCTTTCATTCATCGACACCCCGGCCGGGAGGTTCAGCGGGCCATCGAGAAGCGACCGGAGCTTCACTTCCAGGGTCGTGTACCGGAAGTCTCCAGAGGACTGGTCGTACGAGTACGCGTGCCGGTAAGAGCCTTGCACGCATCCGCCATGAATGCCCGCGGTCCCGTCGAAGATGTTGCACAAGCCCGTTGTCCATTGATCGCCCGCGGCGCCATTGGGAGCCGACACTGGAAGAGATGGACCTGTTGGCCCGCCCAGCAGCGGACCCACAACCGCAATGTAGTCTTCCTGCGACAGGTAGATCCGATCTAACGATGCGGCGTGGAACGCCACCTCAAACATGTCGAACTGGTAGGACAAGCCGGACATGACGATCTGCTCGGTCAGTTGGAAGACAGGATCGTCATCAATGTCAACCTGTCTGTAGCTGTCGATTTCCGGTCGAGGGTGGTCGTACAGGCTGGGATCGGCACCCGAGGCTCCAAGGGGATACAGACCCAGCGCCATCGTGAACACGCCTTCGGTCGTTCCGCCCAGATTGGGGCCCTCGAACCCCTTCTCGTTCGCTTCGCAACCCAGAACAGGCAAGTCGTCCCGCACACACACCTGCGACGTTCTGCGGCTTCGGTCGTCGTCTTCGTCGAGGTAGTGGTACTGGAACCAGTAAGACATTCGATCCGATGAATCCCAAGTGAAGGTGAATCGCATGGCCGAAATATTGCGGCCGTCGATGTCCTCATCGATGTTGGGAAGCGTCTGGTTCGTGACCCTCCCGACCTGACCGTAGGCCAGGTTCTCGGTGTAGCCGTTCCGGTTCAGCCTGAATCCGGAGACCCGCACGGCCGCGTTGCCGCCCAAGGCAGCATTCATGGTCGCGGTGAATCGCCGATGCGCGAAATTGCCCAGCTCCATGTCTACATTGCTGTACGCACCCGAGGGATCCGGCATGTTGGCGACGACGTTGATGGACCCACCAGGCGCATTGCGGCCGTACAAGGTGCCCTGAGGACCCCTGAGGATCTCGACGCGCCCAATGTCGAAGAACTCATGTTGCCCGTACTGATAGGGCAGGTCCTCCTCGTTGATGTGTGTTGATACGCCCGGATTGCCTGCCGACCCGATCACCAACCGCCCAACGCCACGGATCGTCAGCGACGCGCCGCCGAAATTGGTGCCGGTGAAAGTCGTGCTCGTGTCGTTGAGCTGAAGATCGGAGACGGTTACGATCTGCCGCTCCTCAATGATGTCCTCAGTCAACGCGCTGATGGCAATGGGGACGTCCTGAAGCCCTTCTTCCACCCGCCTCGCGGTGACCGTGATCTCCTCGATTGACCCTTCGCTGACCTGCGATTCCTCCTCCGCGGATTCTTCTTCGTTACTGTCCTGCGGAAACGAAACGCTGAACCAGCCAAGAGCAATGCATGCAAATAGGAACCTGCCGACCCGCAGGAATCTGTCCCGAACCATGTTCGTCCCCCCTCGACAACACTACGCCTGAGCGCCGTTGTCTGTTGAGCGTCAACTCCTGCTCAGCTGCAGAAGACGCGCTGCATCGCGTCAAGTCAACCCGGCCGGCTCCACGCATAAAGAGTTTACGATTCAACCAATGGGCGGCCGGGTTGGCTTGTCTCTCAGAGTCAACGCGGTGAAGCCAGGTTCGAGCAGAACATCATGGACAGAGGCGCGCTTGACCGCCCTTGTGGTTTCCGGCAATTCCGGCGCTTTCGCATCTGAGAACGGCCCAAACTTGGCTTCGCGCATGCGCCTGCAGTCGACGCTAGAGCCAGGCGTGATTGACGCTTCGGTCCGGCCTGATTCGGCAAGTTTTTGGAGGGGGTAGATTGAGCACGACAGACAGAAAGAGGGCCGTTCGAAACCGAATGCCATGGTTGGCAGCGATCAGCGCGGCAATTCTGGTTTTCACAGGCGTCTGGGTGGAGAGCGAAGAAGACGGAGATCTGCCTCCGCAGCTTCAGTACCGGCACAAAGTCATGGAGGCGGTCGGCGCCCACATGGACGGCATCGTCGCAATTGTCAGAGAAGAGGTGGACCACTCCGACCATCTGCTCTCCCACGCCGAAGCAATGCATGGCTTGGCCAAGATCACTCCGGACATTTTTCCTCCAGGGTCTGAGGGCGGAGATGCGCTGTCGGAGATCTGGGAAGACCCAGAGGAGTTCAGCGAGAAGCTGGTCGAGTTCCGGGAAGCCGCAAGTCATTTCGCCGACACCGTCAGATCCGCCGACAAGGCGGATCTGCCAGCCTCACTCCGGCGCTTGGGTCAGTCCTGTCGCGGCTGCCACCGCTCCTACCGCAAGAGGTAGCCCAACGCGACGACCGGCACTGCAGCAAGCATCGCCGTGAGTACCGCACAGGTCCAGTCGTTGTGCACGGAATCCAAGCTCGATCGCCGGCGCCCGGTGAACATCAGCAACGGAATCGGACTCCGCAGCACGGCATAGACCAGTTGCGCCAACAGATGAATCCCGATGCCTGCCATCAGCACTTGATATGCTCTGTAGTGAATCTCGGTTGCCGCCTCGGTGGCGGCCATGGAAACAAACTGGGCGAGCGGACCCTCGTACAGGAAACCGTCGGAAGCGAACAGCCCGGAAGTTGCCTGGGCGAAGGCGGCCCCCATGAGGACTGCCACCAAGGCTGACCCTGGAGGCGTGTGCGGCTGGTCGGCTGCAAGTTTCCCACGAACAAAGTTGAACAAGCCCATTGGCGAGGTCAGATAGTGCCGGACTCGCGCGTAACCCGCCCCCCATACGCCCCACAAGACCCTGAATCCAAGCAGGCCGAACACGCCGATGCCCGACCACATGTGCAATCGCATTCGATCTTCATTGCTCAGCAGCGCAGTGAACAGGCACGTGCAAATGCAGACCGCGAACGCCCAATGCCAGATTCGCATCGGCACATCGACGATAGTTCTCATCTTCCGGCCCGACGGCCCGGATTTCTCGGCGTCCAAACCGTTCATGAGTCCACTCTACACCTGTCTCGATCCGTTTGGCGGAAGGCAAGGATTCGCGTCACCCCAGAAGATTGGACGCACGAGAAACCGTGTTTCGTGATGAGCGGTGGATATATTTGACTGCTTCGGGTGCAAGGTGAGCTGGAGCTGACATGCGCTTCGTCGCAGTTCTGATGGGGTCGGGTTCGGACTGGCCGGTGATGAAGGCAACTGCCGCACTGCTCGATTCTCTCGGCATTCAACGTGAAGTGCGGGTCACGTCCGCACACCGCACGCCCACACAAACATCCGAGTACGTCCGGGACGCCGAAACGAGAGGCTGTCAAGTATTCGTCTGTGCCGCCGGTCTGGCTGCGCACCTGGCGGGAGCGGTTGCCGCCCACACCACGAAACCAGTCATCGGGGTGCCGATCGAAACCGGACCGTTGTCGGGTCTCGACGCCCTGCTCTCCACCGTTCAGATGCCCGGCGGAGTGCCGGTCGCCACAGTTGCAATTGGTGGCGCAGGAGCGAAGAACGCTGCATATCTGGCTGCGCAGATTCTGGCGCTGGACGATCAGGAATTGGCGGAGAGACTGAACCAGGATCGAAGAGCGAACGTCCTCAAGGTACATGCCCAGAATCAGGAGCTCCAGGACTCCGATGGGTAGTGGAATCGGAATCCCTTGAACACGCGGCCCTCGTGCTGCGGGACGGTGGGATCGTGGCCCACGCTTGCGAGGGGGTCTGGGGACTTGCCTGCGACCCGTGGAACAAGCAAACCGTAGAGCGAGTCGCAGCGATCAAGGAGCGAGGACTGGAGAAGGGGCTGATTCTCATTGCCGCCTCCAGCTCTGATTTCACACCGGAACTGGGAGCCCTTACCGAGCGGTCGCTTGCGCTAGTGCTTGAGAGCTGGCCAGGCAATCAGTCTTGGGTAGTCGAATCCGCGCGGTTTCCGGACTGGATCACCGGGGGAAGAGACTCCGTAGCCGTACGGGTGCCCGGCTCAACACAAGCCCGATCCTTGGCTCACCGGTTCGGCGGGCCCCTGGTTTCGACATCTGCGAACAAGTCTGGTCTTGCGCCCGCGCTGACTGAAGCAGCGGTTCGGCTGGCGTTCGAGCGTGAGGTCGACTACATCCTGCCAGGCGACATCAGCGGCGACGATGGACACAGTCGTCTATCAGTAGCCGCCACCGGAGAGCGCCTGAGGTAGCACCGAGCCGCGCGTTACGCCTGCCACTGAGTTCCTGGCGAGATTCGCGGATTTCGGCGGGAGACGACCTCCTCAGCTTGCGTAGTCCTGTGAACCATCCCTGCAATTGGCACCAGAGAATGCTTGGAGACTTGCATGCTTGATTGGGGCTTGCCGACGGCGGGACGGTTCGTTCCGCATGACCTGAAGGCTTGACTGGTCTCAGCGGCAGACCCCGCGTGGACACGCGTCGCTTTGCGTTCGAGCATCCGTCGCAGCTGCGACCAGCTTGTGTACCGGATTTCCCGATTGAGTCCCGCTTTCTGCCAGGCACTGCTGCCCGAATTCTCCACCGAACACTCGGCGGAACGAGTCCTGACCTTTGCTCTCAGATCCTCGACCGAAATCATCCCCGAAGTGTCGACGATGGTCCGGCTGGGTTCGTGATGCCAGCGGTGGCGCGTGGTCGCCGTCCCGCGGCACATCCGTGACAGACCAGGGTCGCGGCGAAGGGAACGCTGTTTCTGCTTCGCAACCATGCGCTGGTGTCGGCACTTGCCATGTTCCAGACGCGCCATGCCGGGCATGAGAAGCACGTCGCCGTTGGACACCGTCACCTGTCCGCAATTCATGTCCACGCCGACCGCGAGTCCGTTGTCCGTTGTCCGGACGAGCGACCGAGCCCACCCATCAAGACACCTTGCAATGCCAATGGTCTTGGTCACTTGATCGTCGCCTCAACAGGATGGCACGCGGAACAAGATTTGCCGCCGTGTCGCACGCGGTCCGAACCATCGCAGCTGAAGGGTGAACCCTTCCGAAACGTCTGATCGAGGTAGTCGCAAGCAGAACTTGGCCACGAGCGAATTGGCATGGGCTCGTCACCGAACCGCACGACCGGAAGCTTCTCGATCGGGCACAGGGACTCTCGGAGAGTGCTGTCCAGTCGGATGCGTGCTAGATTCAACAGGAACCGGTCCAATGGAGCTTGCGTTCGGCCCGTAGGTTGACGAGGGCCGAGCTGGCGCGGGCGCCCATCCATGAATCACTTGCCATGAACCTCGATTCCGTCCAAGCGTCGAGAGCGGCGCGTTGACGAAGCCTCCTGGGGGTTGGGTCGTTCTTGCCCAAGTTACGGTCGCCGTGGCGGTGACAATCTGCCTGTCCGCTTGGCAGGTGACGCGTGGCGTGGACAAGATGGAATTCAAGCGGTTGCACGCTCAAGCGTTTCAGGCGCCAGCCCTGCCGCCGGGAGCCTGGGGCGAGGCCACTCCGGACTACACGAGAGTGAGGGCGGTCGGATCCTTGGATCCCGACCGATTCTTTCTGATAGAGAATAGGCGTCACCACGGTCGTCCGGGATACTGGGTCGTTGGGTTGCTGCATAGCGGCAACGACACGTATCTTGTCAACCGAGGTTGGGTTTCGGTAGCGGGCAACGTCCGCCAAGTACCGAAGTTCAACACGCCCGCTAACGATCTGGAAGCAATTGCTGTCAAGTGGCCCAGTTCGACGTCAGCCGTGCAGCTGCAGGAGCGCAACGACGCATGGCCCTACCGATTGAGATCACTCAACGTGGCCCGCATGTCTGAACTCGCGAACGCCGGTGCGTTCGAACTCCGGCTGCTCTCCTCCTCGCCGGGCGTTCTGACTCCCGCACCGCTGGAACTCGACTTCTCCACAACCAAGCACTGGGGGTACGCCGTGCAATGGCTGCTCATCGGTTCGGCGATTGTCGGAGGCTACTGGTATTTCTTTCTCCGCCTGCGAACACGGCAGCGAGTAGATTCGGCATGAAGCTTCGTCTCGCTTTCCTCGCGCTGATGCTGGTCGGCGTCGCCGTTCTGTATTGGCGGTCCCTCGAACCGATTGAGCTCACGACCGAAGAGTTGTCCCAGCTTGGAGTGCTGCAACTGCCGACCCCGATACCCATCCAAGGACTGCAGCTCGTGGATGCGGATGGATTGCCGGTCAGCGAGGAGCGATTCCGTGGACGATGGACCCTTGCATTCTTCGGCTTCACGAATTGCCCGCACATCTGCCCCATGTCGATGCAGGAGCTTGCCAGCGCATACCGAGCACAATCGAACGGCGACGAGGAGAATCATCCCCGGTTTCAGGGAGCTTTTGTGAGTGTGGACCCTGTCCGCGACACTCCACGCGCGGTCAAGGAATTCCTGCAATTGATCGAGCCGCAGTTTCTTGGCATCACAGGGGAGCTGCCCAAGATCGAAGGCTTTGCGAGGATGATGGGCATCAGTTTCCACATTCCGGAAGTCGCCGCTCCCGATGGCAACTACATGGTTGACCACGACCAGGTCTTCGTTGTCGTGGATCCTGAAGCGCGATGCGCTGGGTACATAAAGCCCACATTCAATCGGGCGAAGATCCTGCGGGCATTCGAGGCATTCACTGCGTCAGAGGAAACCTGACCCTCCTGCTGGCTGCTCTCATTCGAACATGGAGAGTCGAGACCAAGTGCCCGAGAAATTGAGCGTCTTACATCCGATTCGCGATGCCTTTCTTCAAGTTCGCCAAAGGTCGGTTTCCATATGCGGATCGCTCGAGGTCGAGGACTTCGTCGTTCAGTCCATCCCGGAAGCAAGCCCCGTGAAGTGGCATCTGGCACACACCACCTGGTTTTTTGAGACCTTTGTGCTGGAACCGTTCCTTGAAGATTTCAAGCCGTTCCACCCGTTCTTCGGCTATCTCTTCAACTCCTACTACCACCAAGCTGGTGAACGCCATCCTCGGGCAGAGAGGGGCATGCTTTCCCGCCCCACCTTGGAGGAGGTGCTGCGCTATCGCGCGCAGGTGGAGCAAGCGACTCTCAGATTGCTCGCAGCCAGAAGCGATCCTGAGGTCCACAGGCGCGTTGTGCTGGGCACACACCATGAGCAGCAACACCAGGAGTTGATCCTTACGGACATCAAGACGTGTCTCGGACGCAACCCGCTGCTTCCCGCCCTGCTCGGCCAAGACCCTCCCTCAGCCGGATCTGCTCCTGACCTGGAGTACACCGAGGTGGCGGGTGGTCAGGTTCGTATCGGCGCACTTGCAGGTCTCAAACGGTTTCATTTCGACAACGAAGGTCCGGAACACATCGTCACACTCCGCCCATTCTCGATCGCCAACCGACTGGTGTCGAACGGCGAGTACCTCGAATTCGTGCTGGCGGGAGGGTACGACGATCCCGTAAACTGGCTGTCGGACGGCTGGACGGAGCGCACCAGTCACCGCTGGTCGAGGCCCGAGTACTGGTTCTTGGATCGCAAGAAGTGGAGGGAGTACACGCTCTACGGCCCGATGGACCTCGATCCGGACAATCCGGTGACGCATGTCAGCTTCTACGAAGCTGACGCTTACGCCAGGTGGCTCGGCGCCCGACTTCCCACCGAGTTCGAGTGGGAGCACGCCGCACGCTGCTTGGGAGTGACGGACCGTGCCCCCGGTTACGAGGATGAATCGTTGCATCCGCGTGGACGTTCGGAGACCGGATGTGGACAGTTCTTCGGCGATTGCTGGCAATGGACCGCGTCGGCCTACGGGCCCTATCCCGGATTCCGTCCGACCTCGGACGCGCTCGGCGAATACAACGGCAAGTTCATGGCAAATCAGATGGTGCTTCGAGGAAGTTCCTGTGCAACGCCTGCTGGGCACGAACGCCTCACGTACCGAAATTTCTTCTATCCCAAGGATCGATGGCAATTCACGGGAATCCGGCTGGCGCGAGATCTTGCCTGAAGAGAAGGAGACAGCTTCCCGGTTTCGCTTCGTGGATCTGCATCCACAGGCTCAGGATGTTCGAGCGGATGTTCTGGCGGGCCTGTCAACCACGCCGAAGCGGATTCCCCCCAAGTACTTCTACGATCGCCGGGGTTCAGAACTCTTCGAGCAGATCTGCCGACTTCCCGAGTACTACCTCACTCGAACTGAATTCAAGATCCTGAAGGGGAACAAGCAGGAGATTGCCGCCGCGCTGCCGCGCCGGTGCTGGTTTATCGAGTTCGGCAGCGGTTCAAGTCGAAAGGTCGAGCTCCTGATCGAGAGTTGCGACCCGATGGCTTACGTTCCAATCGACATCTCTGCATCCCAGTTGAGAGGATCCGGAACAAGGCTTGCCGAACGATACAGGGACCTTGACGTATTCGCCGTGCACGGGGACTACACCCAGCCAAGTTCGCTGCCGGACAACCTGCTGGGATACCCACGGGTCGCGTACTTCCCCGGTTCAAGCATCGGAAACTTCACCCACGATGAAGCGCGCGAGTTTCTCTTGCGCACGAAGCATCTGATTGGGCACGACGGACGGTTGCTGGTCGGGGTAGACAAGCGCAAGAGTCCCGACCTCATTGAGGCGGCATACTACGATGCCGACGGAGTGACGAGCGATTTCTCCCTGAACGTGCTCAAGCATCTGAACGACCGAACCGGCGCCAACTTCGCCGTGGACAAGTTTGCTCACCGCGCGAAGTACTCGGAGGCCGACGGACACCTGGCGATGCACCTCCGAAGTCTCGAGCGCCAGGTGGTGCTGGTTGGCAACGAAACGATATCCATCGCGAAGGGAGAACTGATCCACACCGAAGACTCGTTCAAGTACTCTTTCGACGAGTTCGAGAAACTGGCGGCAACATCCGGGCTCACGTGCACGCACCGATGGACCGACAACGAGAACCTGTTCATGGTGCTTTTGCTGAAACCTGAATCAGCCTGATGCGTGACAGCTTGTCGGTCGGTCGACTTCGGCGCTGCCGAGGTCTTTCGTGGTCCAATGTCGCGGACTTCGAATGTGTCGAATCAGGACCGATCGGTACTCTTCCGGATCCTTGTTCGGCAAGTGCACGCCGTTCGAATTCTTGATTTCCCCTGCCAGCCTGGAAAGCCAGAACGAGAGCGCCGCGTATCTCAGGAACCCCGGGAGAAACATCAGTTCCTCCTCTCCAAGAGCAATCTCCATGTGGTAACCGCGGAGCAGAGAGATGGCATTCGCCTCGTTGAATGGAACGCTCGCAGCGCACCAGTCGTTGAGCGCAATGGCCAAGTCGAGCAGCCGATACCCTGAAGCAGCGCAGTGAAAGTCGATGACTCCACTCAGGCGACCCTTCTGAAACAGGACGTTGTCGCGAAACAGGTCGGCGTGGATCAACCCGCGAGACAGGGACCGAACGTCGTTTCGCTCCAGCATCGACGCAGCAAAGCCCACTTGCTGTCCCAAGATGGCGCGATCGCTGGGCACCAGGTGCTGTTCGACAACCGCCCGCAGTCTTCGCAGCCAGTCCGCCCCGCGATCATGAGGCCTCCAGTCTTCGCCAAGACTGTCGGCAGAGCTATGAAAGCGCCCGAGAAACCTGCCTATTTGCTGGCACTGATGTTCCGTGGCAACCGCAACGTGGCTTCCGGGAATCCGCTTAGACAGCAACGCTCGCTTGCCTTCGTCCCGAACCCATACCTCGCCATCGTCTCCCCGGACGAGCTCGGGCACCGGCAATCCAGCGCTGCGCGCCCATTCAAGCACCCTGCACAGCTGGCTTGGGTCGGCCGCTGTGGGCGACGCCTCTTCCAGCAGAGTGAGCACGTACCGACCTGCGGGATTAGATTCGTCTCGGGACGCCAGCACGAAGTAATTGGTGTTCTCGATGCCCTCGTCCGCAGAATCGAAAGCATGCAGCCGGTGCACTCCGAACCCCGCGAGTATGCGAGCAATCCGGCGTTCGTCCAGATGGGTGATGACCGCCATCCTGGCGCCTCAGAACCTGACCAGCACCCAGGTCGTCAGCAACAGGTCCGCTCGATCGATGTCACCGAAGTGCTTCGTCGGATCCGCGGGGCGCAGGTAGTAGGGCTTGCCCACTGTGGGCACGACCTTGATGGCGCGCAGCCGGCCGTTCTGGGAATATGCGTAAATGGTCTTGTCTTCCGCTTCCACAAGCACAATATCCGGACCGCGTGGGGCTCGCCTGGTTCGGTTTCGCTTCTTCGGAGCTTGCTTGGACTCTCTCGCTACTTCTTGTTTCGACTCGTCAACCTCGGCGATTGGCTCGTGGTCCTTATCTGCCGCTTCCGACAGCGCGGACAGGAACAGTGCGCCCAACGCAACGACAAACAGGAAAGCGGTCAGATTCGGCATGGGGTCGGTCAAGCGCCGCTCATCAATGAACTGACTTTAGCATGACTCAAGGCGCGCAACTCATTCTCGTGGACGGGTCCTCGTTCTTGTTCCGGGCCTTTCACGCCATGCCCGGCCTGTCGAACGCCGAAGGCCATCCTACAGGCGCGATAAGAGGTGTGGTCAGCATGCTCAGAAAACTCTGCGCCGACTACCCCGAATCTGCGATAGCGGTAGTGTTCGATCCCAAGGGCGAGACGTTTCGGAACGAGATTTTCCCGGAGTACAAGGCCAATCGCCCTCCGATGGACGAGGAACTCAGGTGTCAAATCGCTCCGATTCACGAGATCGTTCGGGCCATGGGCCTGCCGCTGCTCGTCGTCAGCAATTTCGAAGCCGATGACGTCATCGGCACCCTCGCGCATCAAGCCTCACGAGCGAGAGTGCCCACCCTGATCGCCACGTCGGACAAGGACATGGCTCAGCTAGTCAACGAGCACGTGTCGCTGTACGACTCGATGTCCGATCGCGAGACAGACGTCGAGGGGGTGATCAAGAAGTGGGGTGTGCGTCCGAATCAGATCGTCGACTTGCTCGCCTTGGCCGGCGACACCTCCGACAACATTCCGGGAGTTCCGAGGGTTGGACCCAAGACCGCCGCCAAATGGCTCAAGCTATACGGCACTGTCGAAGGCGTGATGGCCAACGCGGGGAGCATCAAGGGAGTCGTGGGGCAAAGCCTTCGCGAGCACTTGGACCAGATCCCGATGGCCCGGAGGCTGACTGCGATCAAGTTGGATGTCGATCTGGAAGTGACCGCGACGGAGCTGAAGCGGTCACCCGAAGACGTCGAGCAACTCGAAGCGCTCTTCACCAAGTGGAGTTTCAAGACACTTCTTGCGGAGCTCCGAGAACAACGGGGTTCCGAAGCAGCAATGGCCCTCCCGGAGTTGGAGGTCAGTTACCGCACGGTCAAGTCCAGCTTGGAACTGGAAGCGATACGTTCCGAGGTCTTGGCATCTCGATGCATGGCGATCCACCTCGAATGGACTTCGTGCCTTGGCGGACCGTCCGCCATCGGAATCGCGATCGCGGCCGTTCCAGGGCAGGGCGCGTTCATTCCCATTCAAGCGGCGAACGAGTCGAGCTCAACGCTCGACTCTCTTGAACCCGCGTTGCCGCTTGACCAGGTAGTTCAAGGTTTCAAGCCGATCTTCGAAGACGAGTCCATAGCCAAGGTCGGCTGGGAACTCAAGCAGCTTTGGAAGCTGGTTCAAGGCGCGGGCATCTCTTTGAAGGGGCAGTGCCGGGACGTGCAATTGCTTTCCTACTTGAACGACAACCTCTCGAGGGGCGGCCACACCACGGAAGCGCTTGCCCAGCGTCACCTGGACTGGACTCTCACGGAACGCGTCGAACTCGTCGGAACAGGAAAACATCAACGGCAGTTCCGTGAAGTCTCCTTGGAGCAAGCCAGCGACTACTGCTGTCAGCGGGCAGACGCCAATCTTCGGATTGCGGAGGAACTCGAACGAAGGCTTGCCGGTTCTCGCGCCCTGGAATTGTGCGACGAGGTGGATTTTCCGCTCAGTCTTGCTCTCGGACGCATGGAGATGAATGGAGTCTGCATGGATTCCAGACAGCTCGCAGAGCTCTCGACACGTCTTGAGCAACGCATGAGGGAAATTGAAAGGGAGGCGTATGCTCTGGCGGGCGGCAAGCCGTTCAATCTCGGTTCCCCCATGCAACTCGCCAAGATCCTGTACGACGACCTCGGGCTCACCGCTCCCCGTCAGTCCCGCACCGGTCACCGCTCAACCGCCGAGGCTGTGATCGAAAAACTGGCGACCGAACATCCGCTGCCGGGGGTGATCCTGGACTACCGGAAGCTGGCCGTGCTCAAAGCCACGTACACCGACTCGTTGCTCGAGAAGGTCGACTCGCAGTCCGGGCGGGTGTACACGCACTACAACCAGGTGGTCGCTACATCCAGCCGCGTGGCATCTCACGACCCGAACCTGCAGAGCATTCCAAACAGGACCGAGGATGGCCTGAGCATCCGCCGCGCGTTCGTCGCGCCTCCAGGATTCCAAATCCTGGCAGCGGACTACTCCCAGATCGAATTGCGCGTGATGGCGCATGCCTCCGCGGACGAAACTCTGATTCGAGCGTTTCGCCAGCGCCAGGACATCCATCAAGCGACGGCTGCGGAAATCTTCGACAAGCCGCTTGAACAGGTGTCCGCCGAAGAACGGCAGAGAGCCAAGGCAATCAACTTCGGCCTGATCTATGGCATGTCCGCGTTCGGGCTCAGCGAGCGGCTGGGGATCTCGCGAGCTAGGGCCAGCCACTATCACCGGAGGTACTTCGAACGCTATCCCGGAGTCGGAAACTTCATGGCATCGACCAAGGATTCTGCAAGAACTCTTGGCTACGTCGAGACACTGCTCGGAAGGAGGTTGTTCGTGGCCAACATGCGTTCCCCAGCACCTGCCCTACGGGCCGCCGCGGAACGCACCGCCATCAACGCTCCCATACAGGGCGGCGCCGCGGACATCATCAAGCTCGCTACCGTCGCCATGGATCGAAAACTGGAATCAGTTGGTCTGAACGCCAGAATGATCATGCAGGTTCACGATGAACTGGTGTTCGAGGTGGCCGAGGACGCAGTGGACCGTCTGGCGATCTTGGCCGAAGAGGTGCTGAGCAACGCAATCGAGCTGTTGATCCCTCTCGAAGTCCATGTGGCTCACGGGTCGAACTGGGAGGTCGCACACTGAAGATCGCGAGCGCCTGCGCGCCCGTGCTGGGCGATGCTGGAGAATCTCTCGACGGGCCGAACGCAAGCGTGACACACCGGCATGTGCAGGGGCAATATCATGTACGGTGCGATGGGCACAAGCAGCAGGCAGACCAGGGTCCGTTTCCGCATCAACATGTCGTCCACCTCTGTTGGGTCACTGCCACGCTGCCGCTCGAGTCACTGGTGGCCAGAACAGCCTCTCGCCTCCGCTCATTGAGAAACAGCCACAGGAAGACGGATCTATGTGGTTGCTGCTAGCTTACGGAGCTGTCGTCGCGGCAGTGTCTTACCTGGGCGGATACCTGAATGAGGTGGGCCAGACCACTCATCGGCGCACGCAGCTGATCGTCAGTGCAGTGGCAGGGTTCATCCTGGGCCTCGCCTTGTTCCACCTCATTCCGCACAGCATGGATGCCTTGCCCGGCCGCAGTGGCACCTATCTGGTCATGGCGATCGCGCTTGCAGGCGCGGTCACCATGATCTTCCTGCTCCACGTCTTCCACGTCCCCACCTAGCCCGGCCACCCACCTCACGTCAAGGGCCTGCAACCCTTGGTGCCGATCGGCGGAAAGGAAGGCGGTGCGTTCTTCGGGCTTGGCATCGGACTTGGGGTCCATACGCTCGTGGAGGGTTTCGCGTTGGGGGTCTCCGTTGACCTGAGCATGCGACTTCATGTAGAAGAAGTCACGCTGCCAGGATTTGCGGAGTTCTTGGCCATTGCATTGCACAAGCCCCTGGACGCCTACACCGTGGTTGCCATGTCGAGCCGGGCCGGCCACTCGCGTCAGCGTCGGGCTCTCCTGAATGTCGGTTATGCCCTGCTTTGTCCTGCGGTGGCATTTCTGGCGTATTTCCTCGGCGACTACTTCTTCGAAGGAGGAGCGTACTTTGGTTTCGTGCTGGCCTTTGCGGGCGGCGCTTTCCTGTGCGTGGCACTCAGCGATCTCCTTCCCGAGGTCCAGTTCCATTCCCACGATCGAATTTGGCTGATCGTGGCATTGCTGGCCGGAATGGCGCTGGCGATCCTTCTTTTCTTTGTGCAAGAGCACCTTCTTGGTCACCAGCATGGGGGTGGCCACGGACATTACCCATGACGCGCAGCCGGGCGAACGGCAACCGCTGGCAGGTGCGGCTGGCATGGTAGATGTGCCCGGAAATAGGGGGAGCGCCATAGCTGGCGTCCTGGAGTCCCATCGTGGCCCGGCAGCGATGGTGACCCCAAGCGCTCGACCTGCTTGCGGAGTGAAACACTTTCGCAGGAGCCACGGTCCTCATGTTTGGCTCTCAGTTTCAAGTACGATTCGCAATTCTTCGCTCCGTCGCATGCGCCACCTCCCTGGGCTGGCCGCGGAAATCCTGATCTGCGACTGGCCAAATCGCTCAACCACGCTTTCTGCCAGGCGCGACGTCCCGTGAGGACTTGATTGGTTTCGCAAACCGAGGAAAAGCTCAGCAGCCTGGCCATCGATCGATCAGCGAGTCGAGGCGGCGCGCTGCGACCGGCAATCTGGATGATGGGGATTGCGGTCTGCGGCGGAGCTGGTGGCTTCGCCCTATGGACATACCTGGATTCCGCCCCGCTTGAAGTGCGGGTGTCCGTCGCGCGCACCCCTGAGATTGCCGCGTCGGCGAAAGCGGTGCTGGACGGAAACGGATACGTGGTCGCTCGCAGACAGGCCACAGTGAGTTCCAAGACCAGCGGCGTTGTCGTCAGCGTTTACATTGAGGAGGGCATGCAGGTCGAGGAGGGTCAGTTGCTCGCCCAACTCGACGACACGTTCCAGGCCGCTCGAAAGAACCTCGTCGCGTCCCAGATTTCTGAACTCGAGGCATCGCTCGAGGAAATCGACATTCAATTGCAAGAAGCAACCACCCATCTCACCCGACTCTCGGCTCTGGCGGAGGACAACTTCGCGAGCGAAGAGATCCTCCAAGCAGCACAGTTCGGACAAAGTCGACTCGAGGCTCGGCGCGGGCGTGTCAGGAAGTCCCTTGAGGTCCTTCAGAACCAGCTCGCCATTCAGGATCAGTTGCTGGAAGACATGAAAATACGAGCCCCGTTCAGCGGAGTGGTGATAGCGAAGGCTGCGCAGCCCGGGGAGACGATCTCCCCCGTCTCCGGCGGAGGCGAGTTCACACGGACAGGCATTTGCACCATCGTGGACATGGACTCCCTCGAGGTGGAAGTCGACGTCTCCGAGGCTTACATCAATCGGGTCGTCCCCGGACAGCAGGCGACGGTCGAACCCACGGCGTTTCCGAACACGCGCTTGCCCGCGAGGGTCATCGCCATCATCCCCACCGCTGACCGGGCGAAGGAGACGGTTCGCGTCCGGGTCGGTTTCACCAAGAACGACGAACGGATGCTTCCGGACATGGGGGTGCAGGGCTCCTTTCTGGAGGCCGGAGCGATCGCGGAGCTCGTGACGGTCCCCGAGGGAGTCACCATCCCCTCCAGCGCGCTGGATGCATCCGGATCTCAGCCCAGGGTATGGGTCGTTTCCGATGGCGTCGTCGACGAACGCTTGGTTGAAGTCGCCGAGTCCGACGAGGTTCTCGCTCGCGTGTCGGACGGATTGCGTGTCGGGGAGACGGTGGTCGTTGATCTGGCCTCCTTGCCCTCCGAA
This sequence comes from Pseudomonadales bacterium, assembly GCA_021295935.1. GTDB lineage: Bacteria > Pseudomonadota > Gammaproteobacteria > Pseudomonadales > Azotimanducaceae > Bin55. Next base: position 2,949 of record JAGWBL010000003.1, on the reverse strand, counting down.
AGCCTGCGGGACGGCCGAGAGGTTGCGGTCCTGTGAGACGATTGAATTCGAGTGACCAGCTGTTTTCGTGACATCCTCGCCAGTCTCCCCATGGCACTGGAGATGCCAGCCTCGCGACACAGCGAGTGCTTTTCGCGTTCCGCCCTTGGCTGTTTCCTTGCGCCGACCGTCGCCGCCGCGCACACTCCATTCTTGAAGAACGAGGAGCTCTGAATTGGAAATCGTGTCGTTGAACGACGTCTCCAAGACCTACACCAAAGGAAATCAGAGAGTCGAAGTCTTGAGGAGGATCTGTCTGGACATTGAGCAGGGCGACTTCATTGCGCTCATGGGACCCTCGGGAAGTGGCAAGACTACATTGCTGAATCTCATCGGAGGGCTCGACATGCCAACCTCAGGAACCGTGCAGGTTGGCGCAAGCAGGCTCGAATCCCTGTCTTCGTCCGGCCTTGCTCGCTGGCGAGCGCAGAACATCGGTTTCGTGTTCCAGTTCTACAACCTGCTGCCCATGCTGACGGCTCAACACAACGTGGAGCTTCCGTTGCTCCTGACAAGCCTCCCGAGCAAGCAACGCAAGCAAAACGCCGCCACGGCGCTCGATCTGGTCGGGCTTGGCGATCGCGCGAAGCACAAGCCCAGCGAACTCTCGGGCGGACAACAGCAGAGGGTGGCGATCGCCCGTGCGGTCGTGGCGGATCCGATGATCCTGGTGTGCGACGAACCGACCGGGGACTTGGATCGCCAGTCGGCGGAAGAGATTCTGGGACTGCTCGAGATTCTGAATCACAGACACGGCAAGACCATCGTCATGGTCACGCACGACCCGAAGGCGGCCGAACACGCCCGACACACTCTCGTGCTTGACAAGGGCGAACTGGTGCAGCCCGCGGCACAGGCTTGAGACATGGGTTCGCTTGGGTTCATCTGGAAGAGTCTGTTTCGGCGCAAGGTGCGCGCTATCCTGACCATGGCTTCGCTGGTCACCGCATTCCTGTTGCTGGTGCTCCTTAGATCCGTAGGCGTGGTGTTCGAGGCGGGAGAGGACTTCGCCAATGTCCATAGACTGAGTGTCTCGTCAAAGTTCTCTGTGATCGACAGCCTTCCCAAGTCGCACGTTCGCAAGGTAGAGCAGGTTGAAGGGGGGAAGACTGTCACCCACATGAATTGGTTCGGCGGCGCCTATCAGGATCCTTACAACATGGTGATGACGTTCGCTGTCGACCCTAGTTCGTACTTCGATGTCTATCCGGAGAACGAGATCTCGGCCGAGCACCATGAGGCGTTCAACGCCAGCAAGACAGGCATGGTCGCTCCTCGCCGCATCGCCGAGCGGTACGGCTGGCAGGTCGGTGACCGAGTTCCACTCCTGAGCACGATCTTTCAATACCAGGACAGCTCCATGGGGTGGCAATTCGACCTAGTCGGACTGTTCGACCCGGAAAACGAATTCGGCGATGTCGTTCTGATTCGGCACGACTACTTTGACGAGGGTTGGATCCACGGCGGCGACGAAGCCATCGGCAGGATCGGAGTGGTTCTGGAAGACCCGGATCGCGCTCGGGAGATCGCGAAGGAGATCGACAGCCTGTTCGAGAACACGAGCGATCCCACGCGGACAGCCACGGAAGCCGAGTTCGCGAGACAGTGGCTGGCTCAAATCGGCAACATCTCGCTCATGGTGAACGGCGTTCTGGGCGCGGTCTTCTTCACCATGCTGCTCCTCGCGGGCAACACGATGATGCAGGGGCTGCGGGAACGCACTCCGGAGTTCGGCGTAGTGAAGACTCTGGGCTTCACCAACGCCAGACTCTTCGCCTACGTGCTCGGCGAGTCTCTCTTGCTGGTGACGATGAGCGCAGTGGTGGGCGTCGCGCTTGGAACCCAGGTCGTCGGCTTCTTGGTGATAGCGCTTGTGGGGGACATGCCGCCGATGCTCCAGAGTTGGGGCACCGTCCTGTTGGCCGGCGTCGTGGCTGTCGGCTTCTCCGTCCTTGTGGGACTGTTCCCATCGATCACCGCAGCGCGCCTCCAGATCGTGGATGCGCTACGCGCGCGGTAACGAGGTTCGCTCATCATGACTGGCCAGATCTGGGCGGTTGCCGTCCTCAACATCCAAAGCATCGTATCGAGGTCGGGGGCCTCAGCCGTGATCGTTGTTGGCACCGGTGGAGTGGTCGGAGTGCTGACGCTCGTGCTGAGCATGGCCGGCGGATTGGACGCGGTGTTCAAGAACTCCATGGAACCCGACCGAGCCATCGTTCTGCGTGATGGCTCGACCGACGAGATGTCCTCCGTGATTCCCGGAAATCACCTTTCGCTCATTCGGTCCATTCCGGAGGTTGCGATTGCTGCTGGAGAGCTTTACGGCGTAGCGGACATCGAGAAACGCAGCTCGGGAACGCCCGCCAACTTGGTCGTTCGCGGCACCGAAGCGCAGTCGTTCCAGGTGCGACCAGAGTTGAGCATTACGCAAGGGCGCAACTTCCAACCCCGCAGAAACGAGGCTATCGTCGGCGTGGGAGCCCACCGGGAGTTTCTCGGGCTCGACGTGGGCTCCCAGATCGAAGTGCGCGGAACCAAGTGGCTCGTGGTGGGGCTCTTCGAGGATGACGGCTCTGCCACCGAGTCCGAGATCTGGGTAGACCTTCCGATGGCCGCATCCGCATTCCGACGAGGCAACACCCTGACCACGGTGCGCCTCCGGTTGAACCGTCCGGAGGGACTGAACGCGGTCAACGAGAACATGAAGGCGAATCCGCAGCTCCAGACCAAAGCTGTCTCTGAAGAGAGGTTCTACTCCGAGCAATCCGAGGGCGCGACCAAGGTCATCCGCGTGTTCGGGAACGTAGTCGTGGTGATCATGGCAATCGGAGCCATTTTTGCGGCATTGAACACCATGTACTCCGCCGTTGCTGCCCGCACATTCGAGATCGCGACTCTTCGGGCCAT
>JAGWBL010000111.1:6097-6460 GCA_021295935.1 Pseudomonadales bacterium | reverse complement strand
GAAAAGGTCAGGCGCTCACCCGCAACATGAAGAGAGTTGTTCCGCGCCAATTGTTCGATGTGGCGATTCAGGCTGCGATAGGCCGCCAGGTGATCGCTCGGCAGACTGTCAAGGCCCTTCGCAAGAACGTGACCGCGAAGTGTTACGGCGGTGATGTCACGCGCAAGCGGAAGCTGCTGGAGAAGCAGAAGGAGGGCAAGAAGCGCATGAAGCAGTTCGGCCGTGTCGAGATTCCGCAGGAGGCGTTCCTGTCGGTGCTCTCTCGTCCTGCCTAGATTTCGCCGATGATCTCCGACAGCCGAGAGAACCGCTCGGGTCTCCGGGAAATGGAAGCTCTCCTGGGCTACGGATTTCGCAATCCTG
>JAGWBL010000111.1:4596-5857 GCA_021295935.1 Pseudomonadales bacterium | reverse complement strand
CTCAGTGCTTGCGAACGCCTTGGAGGCGATCCTTGGCGCAGTGTTCGCGGACGGCGGGCTCGATGCCGCGGAGAATGTGTTCGCAAGAGTGTTGGCGCCTGTTCTGGCTCGGGAAGGTGCCCGGCAAGATGCCGTCGAGGAGCAGAATCCGAAGTCGGCATTGCAGGAATTGCTTGCAGAGCTCGAGCAACCCCCGCCCAGGTACGTGGTGGAGGGCTGCGATGGGCCGCCGCATGACCGACGGTGGTGGGTGGAATGCGCGCTCGAGGACCCTGCTGTCTCGTTCAGGGGGTCCGGTGCCACGAAGCAGGAGGCATCCATTAAGGCGGCGCGCATGGTCCTGAAGGCGGTCAAGCAATGACACAGCACGACACCAGGTTCGGCCACGCCGCGATCGTGGGCCGACCCAACGTCGGCAAGTCGACCCTGATGAACTACATGGTTCAGACCAAGCTGGCGATCACCTCCCGCCGTCCGAACACCACGCGCGACAGGTTGGTGGGCGTGCTAACGCGAGGTGCATGCCAAGTGGGATTTGTCGACACGCCTGGAATCGAACGCCGCCGGCGAAGAGATGCTCGCGCCATGGAGCGGTACATGCACAAGCAGGCAGTCGGTGCGCTGGAGCATGTCGACGTCGTTCTCATGGTCATCGACGCGAGGGGCTGGCACGAAGCGGACACCCAGGTCTGCGCGTTGCTCAAGAGATCCGAGATTGCCAATTGCATCTGCGTGATCAACAAGATCGACTTGCTGGCTGCCAAGGAAGTCCTTCTCCCCCTGATGGAGGCCGCGCATTCGCATTTCGGGTTCAAGGCGATCGTTCCCGTGAGCGCCTTGCGGAACGATGGCTTGCAATCGTTGTTGCTGGAGATAGAACAGGCGCTGCCTCTGGGCGAGCACGCTTACGGGATTGACGCCATCACGGATCAGTCCGAACGCTACTTGGTCGCGGAAGTCATCCGCGAGAAGATCATGCGGCGTCTTGGCGACGAGATTCCGTATCGCACTGCCGTTGTGGTGGAGAGCTTCGTCCGAGAGCAAGCACGGGTTTCGATCAGCGCCGTCGTGCAAGTGGAGCGCGCGGGTCAGAAGGCGATCATGGTGGGCAAGGGCGGCGCGCGCATCAAGTCCATCGGGATCGACGCGCGCCGTTCCATGGAACAGTTGCTGGGTGAACCCGTTGTGCTCAAGCTCTTGGTCAAGGTCCGTCCAGGCTGGAGCGCTGCCAGGGAAGAGATCGCGGCGGTGGGCTATCGAT
>JAGWBL010000111.1:0-4584 GCA_021295935.1 Pseudomonadales bacterium | reverse complement strand
CTGCATCGCCGCGCCTATCGGGAGACCAGCTTGCTGCTCGACTTGCTCGTGCAGGCGCAGGGTCGCTTGACCGCGATCGCGAAGGGGGTACGTCGAAAGCCCGGGCACGCTCCTGAGCCGTTTACCCGATATCGGATCGCCTTGGCCGGCCGTGGCTCGCTGAAGACGGTCGCATCCCTGGAGATGGAACAGCAATTCCGTCTCGCGGGAGACGCGCTCTATGCAGGGATGTACGTGAACGAACTTCTCATGCGCACGTCTCGTCCTTCCGAGAGTCTGGACGGGATGTTCGAGGCTTATGGCGGAGTGATCTGGGATCTCGGAGCAGACGGATCCGATGTCGAGCCTGCATTGCGGAGATTCGAGCTGCACTTGCTTCATGCGCTTGGTTACGAGTTGTCCTTCGATCGGGATGGCGACAGTGGATCGCGCCTCGAACCCGGTGTGATGTACCACTTCGAACCGGGCAAGGGACTGTGTTCAGGCCGGCACCAGGCCGGGTCCCAGTTTCGAGGCAGCACCTTGCTGAACATTGCGACAGGCAACTTTCGCTCGCGCGAGGCGCGTCGCGCAGCGAAATGCATTCTGCGCGAAGCGTTGGAGCCCATCCTCGGCTACAGGCCGTTGAAGTCGCGGGAACTGTTGCTGGCGCGGTCGCTCGCTGACGGCGTCCAGGAGCGCGCGGCAACGTGATTCAATTCAGCGAACGCGTTTCGGACGACCGAGGATTGCGCTACCAGGTGCGTGATCTGCGTGGGTACGACCAAGACGAAATCAGCCTCCTCCTGAGCGCGGCCGAATTGGTGGTTGGGCAGCGCCACACGCGACATGCAGAGATCATGCTCAGCATCCTGGCCGACCTGCAAATGGACGCGGCCACTCTCTCTGCGGGAATGTACCTGTTCTGCGTGCAGGCCGAGGAGCTGGAACTCAAACAAGTCGAGCATGACGAACCGCGCAAGCTGGTTGGCGCGCTTCTGCGGCTGCGGTATGTCGACCGCACGGTGGTCAGTCCGGATCCGATACTCAACCGGGGCAGGTCGGAACAACTTTCGAGCGCAAGGAGCCTGTTGATGGACATGATTGACGACCCTCGCGTAGCAGTCGTCAAGCTTGCGGAACAGGCGACGATCCTCGACTTCATGTCCGGGCAGAGTGATGCCGAGCGTTCCAAGACCGTGAGAGATGCGTTCGACTTTTACGCCCCGCTCGCCAGCCGTCTCGGCATCTTCAAGCTGAAGTGGCTGTTGGAGGACCTGGCCTTTCGGTGTCTGTCGAGGAGGCAGTACGACGCCATTGCCTCTGCCATCGGCGCCTGCCGTAGCGAGCGCGAGCTAGAGATTCGTGCCTGCTGCGAAGACCTCTGTTGCAGCGTGCAGGCGGAGAACATAAACGCGACGGTTCGCGGACGTGCCAAGCACTTCTACGCCATCTGGCGAAAGATGCGCACGAAGCGCGTTTCACTCAGCGAGGTCCGGGACATTGAGGCGGTGAGGGTCATCGTTGACACGAACGAGGACTGCTACAAGGCGCTGGGAGTGGTTCACACCTCGTGGCCATACATTTCCGAAGAATTCGACGACTACATCGCCAGTCCGAAGGAGAACGACTACCAGTCCATACACACGGGCGTGGTCGGCCCGGGTGGTCGAACGCTCGAGGTGCAGATCCGCAGCAAGCAAATGCACGAAGCGGCCGAGCTGGGAACCTGCTCTCACTGGGCGTACAAGGGCATTGCGGATTCCGCGATGCAGAGTCACAAGGCCGACTGGTTGCGCAGTGTCATCGAGTGGCAGTCCGAACTGCATCGGGATGCGACGGACGCAGACTTGTTCAAGAGCGACGATGCGGTGGACCGTGTCTATGTCACGACACCGCAAGGCCATGTCGTCGACTTGATGAGGGGCTCCACAGCGGTTGACTTCGCCTATCGCATACACACGGACATCGGCAATACCTGCTCCGTTGCCTTTGCGGATGGTCGAGCGATCGCCTTGAATCAACCTCTCTCCAGCGGGATGACCGTCGAGATACACACCGATCCTGAAGCAACTCCGAGGCGCGAGTGGTTGCAGCAGGAGCTAGGCTACGTGCGCACGGCCCGCGCACGGGAGAAGGTTCAAGCTTGGTTCCGGGAGCGGGAAGCAGCCGGCAACATCGAGGCAGGGCGCAGGATGCTTGACGAGAACCTGCAGAGACTGGGATTGCGCGTTGAGTTGGGCGAATTGCTCAAGCTCACGGATTGGGGATCCGAATCGAACTTGCTTCATGCGGTGGGAGTGGGTGACCAGCGGATCAGCGAGCTCGTGCAGCTCCTTGTGCACCAGTCGCTGGACGAGCCCCAGCATTCGGTGATTTCGCCCGCAGCGGGCGAAACTCCGCAACGGACATACACGATCGAGATTGCCGCAGCCGACCGTCCCAGGCTGCTCGTCGAGATCGCGACGCTCATTGCCGATTGTGGCGTCGAGTTGCTTTCTGCCGTCGCCCAATCCGAAGACGAACGAAAGCGAGTTAGCATCACCGTCGAGGTCCAAGTGGCCGATCTGTTCGAGCTTTCGAGTCTCATCGACCGACTCCGGAGTGTCGTGGGAGTCCACGACGTGCGCCGTTCGCACCCCTGACCGTGCGAGCAGCCATTCAATCCCGGCTCTCTCAGGGCTGCTGACTTGCTTGCGAGAACATGCGCATGAACATCATCCTTCTTGGCCCACCCGGTTCCGGCAAGGGCACACAGGCTCAGTTCATCTCGGCGCGATTCGGCATACCTCATCTCTCCACCGGTGAAATGCTCCGAGAAGCGGTTGTGTGCGGCACTCCAGTCGGAAATCGAGCCAAGCGTGTGATGGAAGCAGGAGAACTCGTTTCCGACGAGATCATCGTCGCCATGGTCGCGGATCGTCTTGCGGGTCCAGATTGCGCAAACGGCGCGCTCTTTGACGGGTTTCCGCGCACCATTGCCCAAGCAAAGGCGCTGGCGGATGCGGGCGAACGAACAGACGCCGTTATTGAGCTGCAGGTCTCGGAAGCAGAAGTCTTGCGCCGCATCACTGGACGGCGAGTGCATGAACGCAGCGGCAGGCTCTATCACATCGAGTTTCATCCACCTTCAATGGAAGGGAAGGACGATGTGACCGGGGAGCCTCTGACGCAACGGGATGACGATTCCGAGGAGACCGTTCGAGAGCGTCTCCGGGTCTACAGGGAACAGACAGAGCCCCTGATCGCTTTCTATCGCTTACGGGATTGCCGGCATTTCGAGTTTGACGGAGCGGAGAGCGTGGAGAACGTCAGAGACCGAGTCCTCAAGGAGCTGACTTCACTCGGAGGATCGTGATCCGGTTCAGTCTCAAGTGCGCGGCGCCTGACGCGAGGCGCCAGCGGCATCTGGGCCATTGAGCAACGCTGCCGAGACCAGCGCCCCAAGGCGACGCAGCACGGACTCGGACATGGAAGGGTGGAACGGCAAGTAAACCGCATGCTCCAGCATGGCCGAACCTCGGAGTTGCCCCGTGGACCCTTTCACTGTCTTGAGTCTTCCGCTCATGGCATCGAACCCGTTGCGTCGCAACTCCGCCTTGAACTCAGGAATGCGGTCCGCGATAACAGGGACGACCCAGAAATGGTTGTTGGTGTTGTGCCTGCCAGGAACCTGTACGTGGTCGGCGAGCGCTGAGATCAGCAAGCGTCCCGAAGAGATTCGTGCTTGCCAGTCCTCCTGGCGTTGCATGGCATCGAGAAGCATGTGTCGGAGCGCCCGGCAGGGCCTTTGTCGAATCCTCGTCATGAGGCTCGTTCCGGCGACACTGCGCGTCGCTGAGTGTACGAACGCCTCGTGGTCACGTCCAAGCACACGTAGCAGGCCCACCGCAAGCGCGTAGGTCCGCGGTCCGGAGAGAGCCTTGATGAAACCGTAGGACAACACGCGTCGGGTGTAGTCTCGGCCGGACTGAAGCGGATCCGATTCGAGGAGCCGACGTGCCTGTTCCAGATCTTCTCGCTTGCGCAGACGCAGAACTCCGCCTCCCAGAGCAGTGCAGTTCTTGGTGGGGCCGAAGGAGAAGAGACTGGCGGCCGCCGGGGCGTGTCCGAGCCATCCTGGACCACGCCACGCTTGTGCGCAATCCTCGATGACATCAATATCGTGATCCCGGGCAAGTCTGAGCGCGCCAGCGAGTTCGTAACGGTGCCCGAAGAGGTGGGCCAGCAGCAAAGCCCGAGTACGCGGCGTGATGTTGCCTAGGAGATCCCCGTGGCTCCAACAGCCCGTGACCGGATCGACATCTATGGAAACCGGAACGAGTCCGTGCTCTTCGATGATCTCTGCCATGTCCGGCACCGTCAGCGCTGAGATCACGATTTCCGATCCGGGCTTCCAGGATCGGACGCGGAGAAAGAGGTCGAGTGCGGATCTCGCTGTCAGAGTGAGCAGGGCGCCCGCTCCCACGCCGTCTGGCACGACCAGGGATTGTCTCGGCGCGAACCCTGTGCCGCTTGCCAAGGCTCGCAGCCATGTTCCCCAGGAAATGTCGATGTCCATGCAGCACCACATGACAGCAGGTTCGAAATCCTCAGGAGACGCGA
>JAGWBL010000110.1 GCA_021295935.1 Pseudomonadales bacterium | reverse complement strand
TTGAGATAGAAGATCCCGGTTGACGGCGCCAAGACCTTGAGTTCGTCGGAACCCTCAATGCTTATGCTTTCAACACCAACGGTGCCTTCTTCGGCATTCGCCTTGCGCTCGATCTCCCTTATTACAGCGTCGGCATCGGTCCGCTCCAGAAACTCTGGCAGGAAGTTCGTGTCGTAGTTTCCACCAAGGAACACCTCATCTTTCAGGACGCGACGCACCAATGCAATGTTTGTGCGAATTCCCTCAATTTCCACTCGACCCAAGTAGTTGTAGAGCTTCTTCGCTGTGCTATCGCGGTCTGCGCCATGGGCGATCACCTGGACGATCATGCTGTCGTAGAAGGGTGAGACGAATTTGTCGGTCCCGGTTGCCGCTATCACGGAAATCCCTTTGGACTGTGGGAGCTTGCAGACACTGACGTGCCCTGGACTGGGCCGGAATTCGAGCTGACCTCCCGACCCCCGAACGATGCGCTCGGCGTTCACCCGTGCTTCGATGGCGTAACCCAAGTCGCCAACGGTCAGGTCGGCGATGGACTCTCCGCTCGCGATACGGAACTGCTCGCCGACGATGTCGACGCCGGCGACCAGTTCCGTCACCGGGTGTTCAACCTGAAGGCGTGTATTCATTTCCATGAAATACACCTCTCCCGCCTTCAGGTCGTAAATGAATTCTACTGTTCCAGCCCCGACGTACCCGACGGCATCGGCCAGCGACGCCGCGCACTCCTTGGTGCTCGCACACAGCTCGTCGGGCAGCATCGTCGAACCCGACTCCTCGATCACCTTCTGCTTGTTTCTCTGGACGCTGCAGTCGCGGATTCCGACGACCTTGGTGTTGCCGTGGCAGTCTCGAAGCACCTGAACCTCGATGTGCCGAAGCGATGTCACGTACTTCTCCAAGTAGACGTCACCGTTGCCGAACGCCAAGCGAGCCTCGGCGGATACTCTCTGAAACTGCTCGACGAACTCGTTGGCGCTTTCGACCACCTGTATGCCCTTGCCACCGCCTCCGTGAACCGCCTTGATCAGTACTGGGAAGCCGATTTCCCTTGCGAGCGATTCGGCCGTTTCAGCGTCGGTCAGCACACCATGGCTTCCCGGCACCACCGGCACACCATGCGCAAGCGCGGTCTTGATGGCATTCGACTTGTTGCCCATGGTTTCCATGCTGGACACGGGTGGGCCGATGAAGTTGATCCCGCGCGATCGGACCAACCGCGCAAACTGGCTGCTTTCTGACAGAAAGCCGATCCCCGGATGCAGGCAATCCACTCTCTCGTTTTCGGCAACCGCCATGACCGACAAGGCATTGAGATAACTTTCGTCGGGGGTGTTTCCGCCGATGCAGATGGAAGCCCCCCTGTCGTCGAGCAGGTCAACCGCGACCGAATCCATGTCCGGATCCGACTGGACTAGCACCACCTCCAGCCCATTGTCCTGAGCGACTCGCACGATCTTGGAAGCAGCGCATCCGCGTGCATGCACGAGCACTCTCCGGGTCGGTCGGTACAACTCGGCCTCCAGGAACCGCTTGCGCTTAGGTTTACGAGGCACAGGACCCTCGTCACCGAACACCCCTGCCATCACCTGAGCGAGCACTTCGCTGACTTCGGCAGAGGGGACGGGAATCTCAGGATCGATCATGACGAGCTCGTCGTCCAGTCCGGTATGGAACGGGTGCTTGACCAAGCCCTCCATGGCATTCGGGTCAGTTGCCAGATAGTTCGAAAGAATGGACCTCAGAGGAAGATGACTCGGAATCACAATCTGCCCGGCGAAGGGCATTTTGGTGCCCGAGAAGTAGTACGTGTGAACAAGCGGGTGGGTCACGAAGCTTGCGTGGGCGCCGCGCGGGCTGTCCCCAAAGCCGAACACGACCAGCGGTAGGTCGAAGTCTCGGACGAAGCGTGTGATCCGATCGTTGATCGCCGCCATGGAAAACAACGCGCCCGCACCCTCCTTGGTCTGCATGCCGCCGGACGAGATGAAGCAGACCACCGGAATCTGCTCGTCCGCACACTTGACGAGCAGCCTGCAGAACTTCTCGGCGCTCGCCATGTCGAAGGCCCCCGCCTGGAAGCCAATGTTCGAGATCACGGCACCCATCCGTACCGCGCCGGAGGTCGTCTTGACGCTGCCGATCCCGGTGACCACGCCGCAGGGTACGGTCTTCGTGTCCAGGGCGCGCTGAATCGATACACGGAATCCAGGAAACTGGCGGGGGTCCGAACTCAGCAGGTCGGAATACAACTCTTCAAAGTCCTCGAAGAACTCCTTGACAATCATGCTGTGCGTGACTCGATTGCCGTGCTTGAATCGGTCAAGCGTCCGTTGGATGCGCAGGTCCCGGTACGCAATCTGCAGACGGTTCCAAAAGTCCTTCTTGCGGCCGATGTTGCGCGGAGCTATTCGTCCGTCGTACTTGGAACTCTCGAACTTGGTCTTGAGGAAGCTCGCCAGGAGACGCTCGAACAAATGAGTGATGACGACGAAGAGCGTCTCGGAAAGCTGGGGAAACGCGCCTCTCTTCCACTCTTCGATGGCGGTGAACTGATTGCGCGCTTTCGGTAACGCGGATATCGCTGTGTACCAATCGTAGAACTTCTGCTCCACAACCGGGATTCCCAGCTTCCCGGCCTCGGTCCAGTCCTTGGGAAGCGTCAATTCCTCCTGAGCGTGCTGAAGTGCCAGATCGATAATGCGCGCAAGAGTCTCCTCGCTGAGCTTCTGGTTGCGTCCAGCCTCCTCCGCAATCGCGTCGAGTTCACCAACAATGCAGTCATAGACGATGTCGAAGACCTGAAGACAACACAAGTCGTCCAGCACGTAGGAACGCAGCTCGTCCCGCCGCAGGACGTCGAGGACCGAGATGGCGTCGGGAGCTGCCTCGTCACCTGGCCGCTCGGCATGCAGAAACTCGCCGAACGCCTTTTCTACAAGCTTCCGATTGCCCTCAATTTGGGATTCCATTGCAGCAACTCTGCGCACCCCCTTGAACGGCCCCTCGGTCAGCGCCAAGTTCAGCTCGACAGCCAGAGCGTCCCTGATCCGATCGATCGAGCGCGACTCCCTGCCAACTCCTGCGACGAGCTTGCGTCCATCATGCGTGAACCGTTCCCGCAACTCCGTAGCGAACGAGGTGCCCGTGTGCAAGGCGTCCAGAAGTCCCATCGTGTTCGCAATGTCCGATGGCAGGAACAGGAACTTCGAGTCTGCGTGATTTCGCAAGTTCTCCACGAGGCTTGCGAGATTGCCCGGAGAGTCCGTCTTCCAGCGGTTGTACAGGTAGAGGCAGAGCGTACCGAGAAGTCGTTCGCGAGCCAGCTGGAAGTTCCTTCTGGGTTCGCCAAGAAGGATCTTTCCAATCCTCCCTCTCACCAAGTCCGCTGCTTCGCGCTTTTCCTCGAAGTTCTTCCACGCAGCCAGCAACCGATCGTCGTAGACAATGACATCGGGGTCCTGCAACCATCGCAGAAACGTCCGTCTGCGTTCGCGCTCCGCCCGCGCGGTCAGCTCTCCCGCAGGCAGCTGCTGCTCGGCGAGACGACCGTAACGAGTGGCATTGGTGGCCTTGATCCTGCGACGAACTCGCAAGTACCGCGAGAACCTGTACGCTACCCCGAACACGTTCGGGTATTCGGTCGCGGTCGGTGTTGCTCCAAGCGAAGCGCGGGCCACCATCTTCTTGAGCCGGTCGGACGGACTCAGAAACCGGTCCAACGTCGCAACGTAGTGGTCCACGATGTAGTGATTGGCTGCCACGAATGCGATGACGCGCTGCTCGATGGACTCGATCCCGCTGACAATCGCCATAGCGAGGCTCGACAGCTTCTCCGTCTCGCCGGGCACGTAGTCGATGATCCCGTCGATGTTGCCCTGTTCCAGCAGTTCGTAAGGAGAGAGTCCCACGAGCTTGGCGCACTCCTGCCAAGACAGGTTCAGCCGCCGTGCGATGTTTGCCAGGGAACGCGGCTGAATCGTGCTGAAGACCCCGTCGCGTACCGACAGGATCAAGTTGCTCGCTGCGAGCGGGATCGCTCCGCCCGAGTAGCCCAGACCGAAAATGACGCCGAGGTTCGGAACGCCGACGTCGCTCATGGTGGCAATCAACCGGGAAATGCTGTGTGCCTGGTGGTTGCTGTTGGCTGCCTCTTCGCCGGATGCCCCGGGTGTATCCATGAGGCTGACGATGGCATAGGAGCGGCGACTGCATTCCTCCACGAAGTGTGTCGCGGCCAAATGGTGCTCAGGCATCCACTCGCCATTGCGCACACGCCTGTCCTGGGCGAGGAAGCCCACTTGCCGCTTGCCAACTGAGAAATCCATCTCCACAATTGCGTGGTAGTAGGGACCGTCGCCGATGTTCGAAATCACCTTTCCAAGCGCTGGAATGGTGACTGCTGCCGAGGGACGGTCGGGCTGCTCGGCCGGGGCCACAACCTTCTCGACATATGCATCGATGTCAGACGCACGGAGATCGGCAAGATGACGCTCGATCTGGCCAGCGCTCAGCAGGCCGCGGACCCGGAATTCGGAATCGGCGTCAGGCGAAGGAAAGAGCTTGCTCTTTGGAAGAGCGGTTCGCGAACAAGGCGGCCGGAACCCAGCGTGGACCGAGCTTTGCTGCCCAAACTTTTGGACCTGATTCAAGCTAGATTGGGAAAACCGATTGTAATCAATGGAAAATTCACTCACGACCACCTGCGCGCGACGGACTACCAGCCATGACTCCACTCAAGTGCACTATCCTCACCGTTTCCGATACTCGAACGGCCTCCACGGATACCTCGGGTGACTTTCTTGCGACGAGCCTCAAGAAAGTGGGACATGAACTCGTGGACCGCTCCTTGGTGGTTGATAACATCTATGTTATTCGGGCAGCCGTCTCTCGATGGATTGCCGACGCGGGTGTCGAAGTCGTGCTTTGCACCGGAGGGACCGGGTTCAGCGGGCGAGATCGGACGCCCGAGGCGTTGGAACCGCTGTTCGACAAGCCGATCC
>JAGWBL010000002.1:1657-23126 GCA_021295935.1 Pseudomonadales bacterium | reverse complement strand
CTCGACCCTCCATGCCACGGATGGAATGCCCGCGTGATAAACCGGCAAGGCGGCAACACTCACGCCCGGGCTGACGGCCTGCGACCATGTCCGATTGCCGATGGCTCGAACTTCACGAACCCGAAGTCCTTCTCCACGCTCCCGGTTCCTGGACAGAGATTCAGAGTGCTCGCTCCAGGCCCCTTCATTTCCCATGAGGCCCTGCAACCGTTTCTCGATTCCCAAGTGGTTGTCGTTGCCCTCGGGTCCCAGCAAGGTCAGCGGCTCGCTGCGCGAGGCTCGCATGGAGGATGCAAGGAATGCGGGAAGGCCTGATATGCGATCAAGCGTGCCGCGCGTCACCAGAATCACCTTCAGATCCTCGAACTTGGCGCCCGCTTCGCCGAACGCGTACTTGGCGCCGTCTCCGGCGTCGATGAGCGCCACCGCATCGTCGTTGTGCCAGATCAGGTAGGAGGCTCCGAGGCGCTTGTTCTTGAACTCGAGCCCGCCAGATCCGAGTGTCTGGAGCCACACCCCTTGCATGCCGCAGTAACGGTGCCGTTCCAACTCCAGCCCGGACGCAGAGGCCACAAGGAAGGAGGTCGCCGCCAGCTGAACAAGGGATCGGAGGCTAGTCGTCAAGTTCATCGATGGTTTCCAGCAACTTGTTGGGGTCTGTTTCGTCTGGCATTCTCCAGTCGCCTCGCGGCGACAGGCTCACGGTGCCGACCTTGGGTCCGGCAGGCAGGGTGGTGCGCTTGAACTGCTGTGAATGGAACCTGAACACGAAAGTCTTCAGGCATTCTCGGATGAACTGTCCGGAGTAGCGGTTCTCGAACGCCTGTCGGGCGAGATGGTAGATCCTCCGAACCGAACTTCCGCATCGGAGCAACTCGTGAAGAAAGAAGTCGTGCAGCTCGAAGGGCCCAAGAATGTCTTCCGTCCGTTGCGAGATGGAACCGTCTGCCCCCGGCAGAAGCTCGGGGCTCATGGGCGCTTTCAGCACATCCTCGAGTTGGGCTTGCAAACGCGCGTCCGCGCGACGGTACGCGTACCACCGAACCATTGCCGCTACCAGTGTCTTGGGAATGCCGGCGTTCACGGCGTACGCGGACATGTGATCGCCGCTGTAGGTGCACCAACCCAGCGCCAGTTCCGACATGTCACTGGACCCAACCACCAGGCCATTCTCCTGGTTCGCCACGTCGAACAGCACCTGAGTGCGTTCTCGAGCCTGCGCATTCTCGAAGGTCAGGTCAAGAGCTCCTTCATGTCCGATGTCGGCCAAGTGCTGCTCGACGGCACGACTGATCGGAATCGTTCGCAAGTTGAGGCCCAGCGCTCGCACCAGAGCATCCACTCGGGTCGACGTCTGGGACGACGTGCCCGGCCCGGGCATCCAGATGGGCAGGATCTCGACCGCATCGCTTCCTAGTTCCGACATGACCTCGTGGCATGCAAGCAATGCGAGGGCCGAGTCGAGCCCGCCGGAGATTCCGACGACCAGCCTTCGACATCCTGCTGCGCAGAATCGTCGAAGCAGACCCATCGTCTGTATCCGCAGCACCACGCTCGCACGAGCGTCAAGATCCGTCTCGGAATCAGGCACGAACGGATGGGCGTGGATCTTCCTCCGCAGCGACGGCAGTGGCGATCCCGTTCCGAGAGGGACCGTCCGGTGCTTGTTGTTCCGCGGAGCCGACAGGAAGTTGCTGTTCAATCCACGCTGGTGTTCAAGCTTCGCAACATCGAATTCAGCGATCAGTGGGTCCGGGAGCCGCTCGAGCACGGCCGACTCGCCAAGCACAACGCCATTCTCGGCCGCGATCGAATGACCGCCGTAAACGACATCCTTGGTTGATTCCCAGATGCTGGCGCCTGCGTAGAGGTATCCCGCGATGCACTTGCCGCTCTGCATCCGAACCAGATCCCTGCGGTAGTCGGACTTGCCGACGATCTCGTTGCTCGCCGACAGGTTCAACAGGACGTTCGCTCCGGCGACGGCGTGCTCCACTCCGGGCGAGATGGGGGCCCAGAGGTCTTCGCAGATCTCGATGCCGAACCGGGCCGGACCGATCTCGAACAGCAAGTTTCTTCCGACAGGAAAACTTCCCTGGGGTGCAGGGAGGTTCGTGCTCACCTCAGCTCCAGGGGCGAACCAACGCCGGTCGTGGAACTCTCCGGTATTCGGAAGCTCGGACTTGGGCACGGCGCCCTGTATGTTACCCTGAACACAGACGAACGCGCAATTCAGCAATCGCCCGTCGGTGATGCGCAGCGGCGCGCCCACGACGAGCGCGACCCGCTTGGTTTGGCGAGCAAGTTCGAAAAGGCAACGCTCCGACTCCTCAAGCAGTTCGGACCCGTAGAAGAGATCTTCGCAGCTGTAGCCCGTGAGCGAGAGTTCCGGCGTCAGAACGACAGAGCAGCCCTCGGCCGACAGTTGCTCGTAAAGCGACTGGATCCTTGTGGCATTCTCGGCCGGATTCGCGAGCGCGACGGACGGCGAACAAGCGCCCATGCGGGCGAATCCAAGGCTTCCGAGGTCCATTTGGGACAGTCTAAGGCATGGATAGAATTTTTACGGCTTCTGCACGGCCCTGACTGAACTCCCGAGCTACGAGGAGCGGAGATTGAATTTCGAGTTGTCGGACGATCAGAAGCTGGTGCGAGAGCAAGCCCGCGCCTTCCTGGACGAGCATTGTCCACCCTCGGTCGTCCGCTGCATTCTCGAAGGCGAAGAGCCCTACGACCGCGAGCTCTGGCGGGGCATCGCCAGCTTGGGATGGTTGGGCACCACAATTCCGGTTTCGTATGGCGGGTTGGGTCTCAGTCATTACGAGCTCTGCGTGATGGCCGAAGAACTCGGCCGTGCAACCGCGCCTGTACCGTTCTCTTCCTCCGTCTACTTCGCGGCAGAAGCGTTGCTGTTGGCAGGATCCGAGGAGCAGAAACAGGAATGGCTTCCGCAGCTCGCGATCGGTGAAGCGATTGGGACCTTGGCGGTCGCGGAAGGGCCGGGGCGACCAGTTCCAAGCCAGCTCAAGACCAGGGTTTCAAGTGGTGTGATGAGCGGCGAGAAATATCCCGTGCCGGATGGGGATGTGGCGGACTTCGTGGTCGTGGTCGCACAAGATGCCGCACTCGGAAAGCCGAGCATGTTCCTTGTGCGCGGCGAGCACTTGAACCGACGGACGATCGAGACGGTGGATCGCACTCGCAGCCACGCTTGGATCGAAGCGAACGACGCACCGGTTGAATGCATGGGAGTGGCGGGCCAAGGATGGGAACTGCTAGAGAATCTGATGAACAGGGCCGCCGTGTTGTTCGCGTGGGAACAGGTGGGAGGATCGGATGCGGCGCTCGAGCAAGCCAGGCAGTATTCGCTGGAGCGGTACGCGTTCGGGCGTCCCATCGGGAGCTTCCAGGCCATCAAGCACAAGCTCGCACATGCGTACGTCAACAACACGCTCGCCCGATCCAATTGCTATTACGGGATCTGGGCCCTCGCCAACGACGCACCCGAATTGCCGCTGGCCGCGGCAACTGCCAGGGTCAGCGCCTCGCAGGCCTACTACTACTCTTCGAAGGAGAACATTCAGACACATGGCGGCATGGGATTCACCTGGGAATTCGATTGCCAGTTCCACTACCGCCGGGCGAAGTTGCTGTCGCTTGCCGTCGGGAGCGAGACTTGGTGGCAGGAACGCTTGGTCACGGCCTACGAACAGGCAAACGCGGCCTGATGGAGAATCCGATACGTGGATTTCAGCGACTCTCCTGAGGAAGCCAGATTCAGGGCTGAGGCCAGGGCATGGCTCGAGAAGCACGTGCCTTCCGAGCGAGAGCTCGCCGGCATGGACGAGGTGGAACGCTGCAAGTACTGGCAGAAGCGCAAGTACGACGCAGGCTGGGCTTGCATCCGATGGCCCAAGGAATACGGCGGCCGCGATTCCTCCGCGATGCAGCAGGTGATCTGGAATCAGGAGGAGTCCCGTCTCTCTCCGCCGACGGGCGTGTTGAGCATCGGCCAGGGCATGGCGGCGCCGACGCTGATGCAGTGGGCCAACGAGGAGGTGAAGCGGAAGCACCTTCCTCCGCTGGCATCAGGAGAGCACATCTGGTGCCAGTTGTTCAGCGAGCCGGCAAGCGGATCCGACCTGGCCGCGCTCAGAATGCGAGCGGAACGCGAAGGCGACGACTGGATTCTGAACGGGCAGAAGATCTGGACGTCGGGCGCGCACTACAGCGACTACGGAATCGTGGTGGTGCGATCGGATCCCACCGTCCCCAAGCACCAGGGGCTGACCTACTTCTTCGTGGACATGAAGTCGGCCGGGATCGAGACACGTCCCATCAAGCAGATTTCCGGGGACTCGAACTTTAACGAGGTGTACTTCAATGACGTGCGCGTGCCTGACAGGCAGCGGTTGGGAGCCGTCGGTCAGGGTTGGCAGGTCTCCATGACCACGCTCATGCACGAGCGCTTGGCCATCGGCGGCGGCGGCGGCTTGAACACTCGACATCTGTTTCGGCTTGCGGAGCAGACCGAGATCGACGGGCGGCCCGCTATTGAGGATCGAGCTGTCCGAGCCCGGCTGGCGCATTGGTACTGCCGGGAGATGGGGCTCAAGTACACGGGTTATCGCGCCATGACTGCGCTTTCCCGAGGTGAAATTCCCGGCCCCGAGAACAGCATCAGCAAGTTGGTGGGTGCCGTGCAGTCCCAGGACATGGCGTCGTTCGCCATGGACTTGCTCGAGTTCTGCGGCGCCGTGATGCAACGCGACCTTGCAGCAGGAGAAGGGCAGCTCGGTTACGCGTTTCTGGGGTCGCCGGGCATAAGGATTGCGGGAGGCTCAGACGAAATCATGCTGAACATCTTGGCCGAGAGAGTTCTTGGCATGCCCCAAGATCCTAGAGTGGACAAGGGCATTCCGTTCCACGAGATTGCGACCGGGAGCAAGAACTAGTGTTGCGCCACTCCTGATCTGAGGACGCGCTTCCAGCGATCCAACGGGTCGCCTCAGAGAGCGAGCGACCATCGAGCCCAAGGAGCGGGATGGTGCTGAAAGAGCGGTAGCGAAACGCGCTTGAGGAGATCGTCGAGAACGGTAGCGACGGGCATTCAAGGCTTGAAGGCCAACCGAACGACGGTCTGCTCGAACGATGAGGGTACGTCCTCCGAGGCGGCCGGCCACCTGCTCTCTTCCTGACTGCCGGAGGACTGCCGCTGCAGCGGCGTCTTGGATTCTCCGTCGGGCTGGCTTGAGATGGCAGGATCGTCGGTGCTCAGGGTCGTGTCGGGGGCCGGGGCGCCGACAGACCCTTGTTCAATAGCCGAAGCGATGGTCGCGAATCCGCAACGCTAATGCGGGTCTTCTCTGATCAAGCCGCCGCTCTCGCCCAAGGGCGCGAACTTTCCCAGTGTCCAGCATGCGGCAGATCGGCATGCGGCTTGCGTTCGTGGGCATCACCACCACCTACAGGTAGACAGATCGAAGCAGTGAACCCGCCGAACAGACGATGCAGCTCGACAAGCTCACGCCCAAATTCACGGAGGCGTTGGCCAACGCCCAGAGCCTGGCGAACGCTAGGGACCATCAGTTCGTTCTGCCGACCCACGTACTGCAGGCGATGCTCGCGGATCGAACGGGCTCGGCGCGAAAGATTCTAGCCACGGCGGGGGGCGACCTTTCTGCACTCGAACGCGAACTGAGCTCCCAGCTTGATCGTGAGGCAAGGGTGTCGGGACATGCGGGCGATCTGGCGATCTCCGACCGGATGCGTCGAGCGATGAACGTTGTCGAACAGATCGCCCGGAGGAAGGGCGATACCTACCTGGCAACGGAGCTCTTTCCGCTCGCGCTGTTCGAGATCAAGGATCCGATCGGTGATCTGATGTCGAAACACGGTCTTTCCAAGGACAGCCTTGAACAAGCGATCGACGAGGTGCGGGGCGGAGAGAGCGTCACCGATCCGAAGACCGAGGAACAAAGGGAAGCCATCGACAAGTACACGCTGGACCTCACGCAGCGCGCGCGGGACGGCAAGCTGGACCCGGTCATCGGCAGGGACGACGAGATTCGCAGGACGATCCAGATTCTGCAGCGGCGTCGCAAGAACAACCCCGTGCTGATAGGAGAACCGGGAGTCGGCAAGACCGCGGTTGTCGAGGGACTTGCGCAACGGATCGTGCGTGACCAAGTGCCCGAGGGAATCAAGGACAAGCGGGTGCTGGCTCTGGATACCGGATCGTTGGTGGCGGGCACGCAGTTCCGCGGCCAGTTTGAGGAACGAGTGAAGTCGCTGCTCAAGGAACTGGCGAAGCAGCAGGGCGAGTTCATTCTGTTCATCGACGAGCTCCACCTTCTGGTCGGTGCTGGGAAGGCGGAGGGAAGCATGGACGCCGGCAACATGCTGAAGCCGGCCCTGGCACGCGGCGAGCTGCATTGCGTCGGCGCGACCACACTCGATGAGTACCGAAAGTGCATCGAGAAGGACGCAGCGCTCGAACGGAGATTCCAGCGCATCCAGCTGGACGAGCCGACGGTGGAAGATACGGTCGCAATCCTGCGGGGACTGAAGGAGCGCTACGAGGTGCACCACGGCGTGGACATCACCGACCCCGCACTGATTGCTGCCGCCACGCTCTCGCATAGGTACATCGCCGATCGGCAGTTGCCGGACAAGGCAATCGACTTGGTGGACGAAGCTGGAAGCCGGATACGCATGGAAATCGATTCAAGACCTGAAGTGATTGATCGCTTGGAACGTAGGTTGATTCAGCTGAAAATCGAGAGAGAGTCACTGCTAAAGGAGAAGGACGACGCATCGAAGGAACGACGCGCAAGGCTGGAACAGACGATAGAGGAGCTGGAGAGCGAGTTGGCAGGTCACGAGGAAACATTGCGGGGCGAGAAGTCCTCGCTAGCGTCTTCGCAGCGCTCCCGAGAAGAACTCGAGGACGCGCGCCTGCAAGTCGAACGAGCGGAGCAGGCGGGTGACCTGCGTCGGATGTCCGAACTCATTCATGGAGTGATTCCTGAACTGGAGAGACGTGTTGAGGAATCGTCCAGGAGTCAGGGGGAGGAATTCCAGTTGCTCAGGACCCGTGTCACCGAGGAAGAGATCGCGAGCGTCGTGTCCTCTTGGACAGGCATTCCGGTCGCTAAGATGCTGGAGGGCGAACGCCACAAGATGCTTCGCATGGAGGAGGCGATCCTCCGGCGTCTTGTGGGGCTGTACGAAGCGGTCGAGGCGGTTTCCAACGCCATTCGGAGGAGTCGGGCGGGGCTCTCCAGTTCGGATCGACCGAACGGCTCGTTCCTGTTTCTGGGTCCGACAGGTGTAGGGAAGACCGAGTTGACCAAGGCTCTCGCGGAGTTCCTGTTCGATACGGAAGCCGCGATGACTCGGATTGACATGTCGGAATTCATGGAAAAGCACACGGTTTCGCGCCTGATCGGGGCGCCGCCGGGGTACGTCGGCTACGACGAGGGCGGCTATCTCACGGAGCGCGTTCGACGCAAGCCTTACTCGGTGCTCCTGCTGGACGAAATCGAGAAAGCTCACAGGGACGTGTTCAACGTACTGCTGCAGGTGCTGGACGAGGGCCGTCTGACCGATGGGCAGGGACGCACGGTGGACTTTCGCAACACCGTCATCGTCATGACAAGCAATCTCGGATCCGCGGACATCCAGGAATTGGCCGCGGCCCACGATCACGCGGCGATCAAGGATCGTGCCTTGGAATCCGTCCTGTCGCTCTTGAATCCCGAGTTCGTCAACCGCATAGACGAGATCGTGGTGTTTGGACCACTGGAGCTGGATCAGATCAGGAGGATCGCGGAACTGCAGCTGGGCCTGCTGGCAGGCCGTCTGGAAGAGCAGGGTGTTGCGGTGCAGCTCGAACCGGAGGCTTTGGACTTGCTCGCGGAAGCGGGGTACGACCCCGTTTACGGTGCGCGTCCGCTCAAGCGCGCCATCCAGCAACGAATCGAGAATCCCCTGGCTCAGCGGGTGTTGGCGGGCGAGCTCTCTTCCGGCAGCGTCGTTCGAATCGATGCCAAAGGGGGTGAGGTCACGTTCAGCGCTCTGGACGCGGAGACTTCGCCCAGCCGGGATCAAGCCGCGTAGGCAAGCGTTCCAATCGGGGCTCGGACTTGCGTCGCGCGTTCGCGGGTCAGTGCGAAGCAGGTGGCGCCGCAGGTTGCCGCCTTCGAACCCGCAAATTTCGATCGAAGTAGATCGTCACGGACGAAGTCTTCGCTTCCGGATCCTCGTCGTCTGGCAAATGCGTTTGCCGGTCTGAATCCCAGTACCCCCACAAGTGCCCGTTCCTGCGTGACGAAACCACGAGTGTCCACACCCCGCCGTCGCTGATCTCCCTGATGGCGTGGTAACGGTTCTGACCGATGAACAGGTTGAACCAGTTGATGCGCTCTCTTCGGACCCTCCCGATCCGGTTGTCCACTGTGTCCTGGCCGTAGCCTCCAGCGAGAACGAACGCAAGGAACCACCGCCAGGGGTGGTTGTGCAGGAATCGGGAGACATCGATGGCGTGAAGATGGTGAATGTAGATCTCCCAACTCCTTCCGCTGCCATCTCCCTTGAGCATCCATCGCGTCAGATAAGGCTCGCTTCCCAATTCGATGTGCTTTCCTGGAAGTCGCCGCAACAGCGGGCGAAGCCATCTCGGCGCTGGACGGCCCGATGGCAACTCAACCCAGTCCTTGTCGACCCGATTCTCACGTGGCAGCGTCGGTGCATGCATCGTCTCGGGAGCCTTCCGATGCCGAGGCGCCAGATGCCAGTCTCCGGCAGGCGCAGGTCTAGCGGTCATGTTCCTGCTCCTTCGACCACGCGCTTGTTACCGGCAACAGATCGAGGGATGTCCAGTCGTCGCCATTTGCAGCGACCTTGCTCTCGGTCAATTTCAGCGCTCTGCGCAAACCAGCCTCCTGGGCCACTAGGTTGATCCCTTTCCGCCCCGGCGCATCTTGCTGAGCGGGAAACTTGACGGTTCTTGTCATCGAATTCGTTCTCCTGTCTTCCCTTGATCGACATTCGCTGTCGCTACGTCATGGCAAGGGTTCGTCACATGGTCCTTCGAGGAGGGCTCACCGCCGGCACGTAATGTCGTCTAACCGCCGACCGGAAACTCCCAGCAATCGCGGACGCGGAACCGCCCTCACGGAGGCATGCATTCCAGGTGGTCGGGCGCAGCGGTTGTCGGAAGCATGTGAGCTCGATTGCGTTGCCCGCAAGCAAGTCGTTCGTGCAAATGCAAGAACTCCCTACGCATCCAATGCCTTCACTCGCATCTCCGAACCCAGTGAACGCAAAGTCGGTCGTTTTCCGAGACGTGGCGGGGTCGACGAAACCCCCGCTCATTCCCGACCGAAACAACCGCCTTTGTCCTGCCACAGGCCCAAGTATGGGCAGGCTGGCGACGTTACGTGTCGCAACGATTCGCTTCTCGAACTGAAATCCTGCAATCAGGATCGGGGCGAATCGGCCTCGTCGGGCTGAACGCCGCGTGAAACTCGATGTTGGCGAAACCAACGGCGGGAAGTCGGAAGAAACAGCAGCGCCGCGATCACCACGCCCATCGCCTTGGTCGTGGTCGTCACCGGATCGGAGTGGCGTGCGAGTTGGTCGAGAGCGTCGCCCCAAGCGTGAACCATGCCCGAGTTGTAAACGCCCACCGCGAACGCCACCAACGCCACCAGCACGAACCAGCGGCACCAGCCATGCCCGAATGCGCATGCCCACGCCATCCAGCACCAGAACACGATTCCGAGAACTTGCCCCCCGTTGCTCTTGACCTCCGCAGGTGCCAGAACCCAGAACAACACAAGCAGCACGACGTTGGCGCAGATGAGCAGTACTGCAAGCGATATGGACTTTGGACGGTCGGAGGAGGCGAAGAGCGGCACGATGCCCGAGCGGAAAGATTACGGGACCCCGGGGATTCTATGAACCCACCCCTGCCTTGGGTGTCACCATGCTCCGATGGGAGAGGTGTTCGCGCGTGCCCTCGAACACGGGCTCCGGGATCCGCCACGGCGCGGGTACAAGCCGGAAACCGCGGCGGCCACGGCATAAAATGCCGACTTGGTGCCAAGCACCCCATCCATCGCGTGAAGAGCCGATCCAGACCCTTCTCGACACACCTGACAGCCCAGCAGATCCGGACCGGCGATGACTGACGCCGGTGCTGTTGCCACTGCTGTCGACGTGTGGCCGTTTCTCCTCTTTGTGGCAACCGTCATCGGCATGCTGGGCGCTTGCCTTGTCGCCTCGTGGTTTCTTGGTTCCAAGAGCCGCCACGGAGGGGCGCAGGACATGCCTTACGAGTCAGGCATCGTTCCCGTGGGCGACGCCGCGGACATGCGGCTTTCCATCGAGTTCTACCTGGTCGCCATCTTCTTCGTGATATTCGATCTCGAGACGATCTTTATCGTGGCGTGGGCCGTGTCCGCCGGAGACACGGGCTGGTCGGGATACTGGGCGGTGACGGTGTTCATCGGCATCCTGCTGATCGCCCTGCTCTACGAACTTCGAACCGGCGCGCTGGATTGGGGAGTCAAGTCAAGGCATACCCACCCGGCGAGCTACGCCACACGCGAGGCCGGTCGATAGTGCAGTGGCGACTGGTGCAGGCGGTTCCGGACCAGCCGATGACCGAGGTCGAGGACGCCTACACGGAGGACTCCGCTCGCGGCTTCCTGACGGCGCGGCTGGAGGATCTGATCGCATGGGGGCGGGCCAACTCCATTTGGCCGTTCAACTTCGGCCTTTCCTGTTGCTACGTGGAGATGGCCACGGCGTTCACGTCGCGCCATGACCTGGCGAGGTTCGGGGCCGAAGTGATTCGCGCGACGCCACGCCAGGCGGATCTGATCGTGGTGTCGGGCACGGTGTTTCGCAAGATGGCCCCCGTGCTGCAGCATCTCTACGAACAACTGCTGGAACCGCGGTGGGTGATCTCCATGGGCGCTTGCGCCAACTCCGGCGGCATGTTCGACATCTACAGCGTGGTGCAGGGGGCGGACAAGTTCCTGCCGGTGGATGTGTATGTGCCCGGCTGTCCGCCAAGACCCGAGGCGTTCATGCAGGGCCTGACATTGCTTCAGGAGGCGGTGAAGAACACGCCCAGGCCGCTCTCGTGGGTGCTGGGCGAAGACGGAAGCGTCAACAGGAAGTACAAGCCCAGTCAGCGTGACATCCACAATCCTAGTCGCATGCAGGCTACGGAGCTCGCAGAACCGAAAACGGTCGGCGATGCGCCGTTGTCGGACTCCCTGCTGGGCAGCAAGCGCGGCACGTAGATCGTGACGACAGTAACCGAACGACAGCCTGACGGCGGCACGGCCGCTGCATTAGCTGCTGATCCCCGGATAGATTGTGCGGAACAGGCTACGGCAGACGGCATTCCCACGATCTGGGTTCCTCGTGATCAGGTTCGCAGCATGTTGCGGTACTTGAAGGAGGAGGCTGACGACAAGTACGAACTCCTGTTCGACCTGTCGGCCATCGATGAACGCCTCAGGCAGTTCCGCGACGACCAGCCGGACTGCGACTTCACGGTGTTCTATCACTTGATTTCCCTGTCCAGCGATCGTGACCTGCGACTGAAGGTGGCGCTGGACGACGGGGAGAGCGTCGACAGCATAACGTCCATCTACCCGGTGGCGGACTGGTACGAACGCGAGGCGTTCGACATGTTCGGCGTCAAGTTTGACGGGCACGCCAATCTTCGTCGAATACTCAGCCCTCCGCTGTGGCAGGGCCACCCGCTGCGCAAGGAGCATCCGGCCCGGGCCACGGAGATGGACCCGTACCGGAACAGTCCGGAGTTCCAGAAGGCGCAGCAGGATTCGCTGAGGTTCGTTCCCGAAGAGTGGGGAATGAGCCGGACCGCCGAGCACACGGACTTCATGTTCCTGAATCTGGGTCCCAATCATCCAAGCGTTCACGGTGTCTTTCGCATTGCGCTACAGCTCGACGGCGAGGTGATCGTGCAGGCGGTGCCAGACATCGGGTACCACCATCGCGGCCAAGAGAAGATGGCAGAGCGCCAGAGCTGGCACACCTACATCCCTTACACGGACCGCATTGACTATCTGGGCGGCGTGATGAACAACCTGCCGTACGTCATGAACGTGGAGACGATGGCGGGGATCCAGGTGCCGGAGCGTGCCGAGGTCATACGGGTGATGCTTTGCGAGATGTTCCGGGTTGCCAGCCATCTGCTGTTCTACGGCACGTTCGCCCAGGACGTGGGACAGATGTCTCCGGTCTTCTACATGTTTGCGGACCGGGAACGCTTGTTCTCCATCGTGGAAGCGATCACCGGAGGTCGCATGCATCCGAGCTGGTTCCGAATCGGAGGCGTCTGCCAGGACCTGCCCGAGGGCTGGGATCGCATGGTCATCGATTTCTGCGACTACATGCCGAAGCGACTGGATCACTACGAGAACATGGCCCTCAAGAACAAGATCCTGCAACGACGCACCAAGGGCATCGGGGCCTACACCGCTGCCGAGGGTCTGGATTGGGGGATCACCGGCCCTTCGCTGCGCGCCACCGGCCACGACTGGGATCTCCGCAAGAACCGACCGTACAGCGGCTACGACCAGTTCGACTTCGAGATACCCACCGCGGCGAACGGCGACTGCTTCGACCGGTGCGTCGTGCGAGTGGAGGAGATACGCCAGAGCCTGCGCATCATCCGCCAGTGCGCGGAGAACATGCCTGCTGGCCCCTACAAGGCGGATCATCGACTGACAACGCCGCCCCCGAAAGAGCGGACCATGCAGGACATCGAGACGCTGATACATCACTTCCTGAACGTGAGTTGGGGTCCCGTGATACCCCCTTCCGAATCCGCCACCATCGTGGAGGCGACCAAGGGCTGGACCAGTTTCTATTCCATTTCGGACGGCGGAACGATGGCGTACCGATCACGAGTGCGCACGCCGTCCTTTCCTGCGCTTCAACAGATTCCGTTCATCAGCAACGGGTTCATGGTGGCGGATCTCATCGCGATCGTCGCGAGCATCGATTTCGTCATGGCGGACGTGGACCGATGAGGGGACAGCAGTTGCTGCCGACGCTCACTGCGGAAGAGATCGCGGAGATCGAAGAGGAGATCAACCATCTCCCGGATCGCAAGTCGGCGGCCATCGATGCGCTGATGATCGTGCAGAAGCATCGCGGGTGGGTTTCGGATGAGAGCTTGGGCGCCATCTCTCGGCTGCTCGCGATGTCCGTGGAGGAACTGGACGGCGTTGCGACCTTTTACAACTTGGTTTTCCGGCAGCCGGTGGGGCGGCATGTGGTCATGGTGTGCGACAGTGTCTCCTGCTACGTGATGGGTGCGGACGATCTCGCCAAGGAAGTGCAATCGCAGTTGGGCGTGCGCTTCGGCGAGACCACACCGGACAAGCGGTTCACCCTGCTGCCCATCGTGTGCCTGGGCGCGTGCGACAAGGCGCCCGCGATGATGATCGACGAAGACCTGATCGAGAACGTGTCCAGCGACCGTCTGCAGTCGATCTTCGGGGCGTACGCCTGATGTCGCTTCAGGAGAGGTTGCCGCTGAGCGGTCGGGTGGAAGAGATCGGCAACCGCCCGGTGTTCATGACGGACTACCTGGGCGGGGCGGGGTACGAAGCGGCGCGCATCGCCGTTACCGGCATGGACCCCAATGAGGTCATCGCCAAGGTCAAGGAAGCCAACTTGCGCGGTCGGGGCGGCGCCGGCTTTCCCACGGGAGTCAAGTGGGGGTTCGTGCCCGATGTGGAGGGCGTCAAGTACCTGGTGTGCAACGGCGACGAGATGGAGCCGGGAACGTTCAAGGACCGGTACTTGATCGAGTACAACCCGCATCTGCTGGTCGAAGGCATGATCATCGCGGCGTTCGCCATCCAGGCGCAAAAGGCCTACGTGTTCCTGCGAGGCGAGTACCACGTTCCCCGCCGGAGGCTTGCGCGAGCTATTGAAGAAGCCTCGGCCAAGGGCTTTCTGGGCGAGAGAATCTTCGGCTCGGATTTCAGTCTTGACCTTCGCATCCACTCGTCCGGCGGACGCTACATCTGTGGCGAGGAGACGGCGCTGCTGAACGCCCTTGAAGGCAAGCGAGGACAGCCGCGCACGAGGCCTCCCTTCCCGCCGGCCAGCGGCGCCTGGGGACGTCCGACCATCGTCAACAACGTCGAGACTCTCTGCAACGTTCCGTCGATCATTCGACTCGGCGTCGACTGGTATCGGAACCTGGGGCTGACATCCGACTCGGGAACGAAGATCTACGGCGTATCCGGCAAGGTGAACAACCCTGGTCTGTGGGAGCTCCCGATGGGCACCCCCATCCGCGAGCTGGTCGAAGAGCATGCCGGCGGAATGCGGAACGGCCACAAGCTGCGAGGCATCCTTCCGGGAGGCGCGTCTACGGACTTTCTGGTGGAAGAACACTTCGACCTCTCCATGGACTACGAGACCATCCAGGCTGCGGGCAGCAGGATGGGAACGGGCACGATGATCCTGATGGACGACTCCATCTGCCCCGTCGACTTGTCCCGCAACCTGCAGCATTTCTTCGCTCAGGAATCATGCGGGTTCTGCACGCCCTGTCGAGAGGGCCTGCCGTGGGTGGAAGGCGTGCTGGCAGATATCGAGGAGGGCCGAGGACAGGAGGGTGATCTTGACGTTCTGGCCCTGAACGCGGAGTACATAGGCGATCCCGGCAACACCTTCTGTCTGCATGCCACAGGAGCGATCGAGCCTCTTCAGTCCGCTCTCAAGTACTTCCGGGAAGACTTCGAGAGCCATATCCGAACGGGCAAGTGTTCCTACCGCACGGAAGCGAGCTAGTGGCGAAGTTCTTCATCGACGGCGTCGAGTACGAAGCGAAAGCGGGCGAAAACCTCCTTCAGGCGGCGCTCTCCCAACATCTCGACCTTCCTTACTTCTGCTGGCACCCCTCGTTGGGCTCGGTGGGTGCGTGCCGTCAGTGCGCCGTCGTCGAGTATCGCGACGAGAACGACAAGAAGGGACGCCTGTCCATGGCGTGTCTGACCGGAGTGCGGGAGGGTCTTCGGGTTTCCATCGCCAATTCACGTGCCGCGGACTTCCGCAAGACCGTCATCGAATGGCTGATGCAGAACCACCCGCACGACTGTCCGGTTTGCGAGGAAGGCGGCGAGTGTCACCTTCAGGACATGACGGTCATGACCGGGCATTCCGTTCGGCGATATCGCCAAGCCAAGAGGACATGGCAGAACCAGGACTTGGGGCCGTTCATCGGACACGAGATGAATCGGTGCATCACTTGCTATAGGTGCGTGCGGTTCTACGCGGACTACGCCGGGGGAACCGATCTCGGGGCGTTCGGGTCGCGCGGACGCATGTACTTCGGCCGGGTCAGCGAAGGCACCCTGGAGAACGAATTCTCCGGCAACCTGGTCGAAGTGTGCCCGACCGGCGTGTTCACGGACAAGCCGTTTGCCAAGCAATACACGCGCAAGTGGGACTTGCAGTCCTCGCCCTCCGTATGCACAGGTTGCTCCGTGGGATGCAACACGTTCGCGGCGGAGCGATACGGCCAGCTCAGGCGTGTACACAACCGGTATCACGCCGATCTCAACGGTTACTTCATTTGCGATCGCGGGCGGTTCGGCATGCATTTCGTCAACAGCGACAAGCGGATCCGGATGGGCGGTGTCGGAGTGGGCGACGGCACATTCGAAGCTCGAGGCACGGAACGCGTCCTGGAGACCGCATCTGCCTTGGTCAGAAGTGATCAAGCTCTCATCGGGATCGGATCGCCGCGGGCGAGCGTCGAGTCCAATGTCGCTCTGAAGTGGCTGGTCGGAAGCGAAAACTTCTGTCCGGGCCTGGCAGACGCGGACGCGGCTGCCACTCACGAGCTGATCGCCTCGATCGCGTCAGACGCATGCTGCATTCCGACCATAGCGGAGATCGAACGCGCGGATGCTGTCCTCGTGCTCGGCGAGGACATCGCCGACACCGCACCTCGTGCGGCTTTGGCCTTGCGTCAGGCCGTGCGCGGCGTCAGTTTCGCGATGGCTCAGGAGGCGGGGATACCTCACTGGCAGGACGCCGGCGTCAGGGGCCACGCCCAGGACCACAGGCATCCGCTCTTCATTGCGTGTGCCGGCACTTCTCGGCTTGAAGACGTTGCCGAGGCAACCGAGGCGATGCATCCGGAGGATGCTGCGACGTTCGCGCTCGATCTGGCGGAAGTGATCGCTGGCAAGAGGGAGGCTTTCGAACCTGGCACCTTTGCCGCGCGGGTATCGGCCGTTCTGGCCGATTCCAAGGCGCCCTTGGTCGTTTCCGGAACGTCGCAAGGAAACGCATCCCTGGTCCGTGCGGCCAGGGACCTTGCTGTCTCGCTGAAGATCGCCGGCAAGCAGTCGATGCTCCTCGTCGCCGCGCGGGAAGCGAACAGCGTAGGGGCTTGCATGGTCGGCGGGTCGCTGTCCATGTCCGAGGCCCTGGCGCGGATGGCAGACGGATGCTCGGTTGTCGTTCTGGAGAACGACCTCTACCGACGAGCGGACGCCGGTCGGGTGAACGCTGCCCTGAGAGCCTCGTCCGTGATTGTCATGGACGTCCTGGAGACTCCGACCGCGGATGGCGCAAGCGTGGCGTTGCCGGCCGCCTCGTTTGCGGAATCCACGGGCACGTACGTCAACTACGAATGCAGAGCGCAGCGGTTTTACCAAACATTCCAGCCCGAGGGGGAGATCCTGCCCTCTTGGGCGTGGATATCAAGGCTTGCTTCGGAAAGGGGATCCGATCCCGGCTGGGATTCCATCGAACAACTCACTCGGCAGTGTGCGGAGCAGGGTTTTGCCGGCATCGAGCAGGCGGGTCCCGGATCCGACTACCGATTCGCAGGCATCAGCAGGATTGCCCGGCAGACGCATCGGTACAGCGGTCGTACCGCAATGTACGCGGATGAAACGGTGCACGAACCCAAGTCGCGCATCGACTCGGAGACGGCGTTCGCCTACTCCATGGAAGGCGCGAACTCAGGCCGCCAAGCGAGCGCCACCATCCCCTACGTTTGGAGTCCGGGATGGAATTCGAACCAGTCCCTGTTCAAGTTCCAGCAGGAGATCTCGGGGCCATGGATGCAGGGCGATCCAGGTGTTCGCTTGGACCCGAGTTGGTACCTGCGGCATGAAGCCCACCCCTCGGACGCCGAGTCCCTCGCTGCAGAGGGGGAGTTCAGGTCGGTGCCGATCTTTCCCCTCTTTGGTTCGGAAGAGCAGTCTGCTCGATCCTGGCCGATAGTTCGCCGCATGCCAGCGCCGTTTGCGGTTTTGCATCCACAGGATGCCGCACGTCTCGGACTCGTGGAGGGAGGAGGCGTGGCGGTGCTTGCCGTCGGCAGGTCCTGCGAAGTGAGACTTGACGCAGGCATGCCGCCGGGAGTGGTGGGCATCGCGGCCGGGCTGCCGGGCAAGGATGTCCAGCCGCATTGCCGAACCGACCTCTCCCCTGACCCGGAGTTCGTCCGCAAGATGGACGGCGAACCGGGCGTCATCGCTCGCGGATAGCGCGAAATGATGTTCGGATTCGAGCTCAACATGTCCTACGTCCTCATCGTGCCTGTGGTTGCGGGCGCGATGGGATTCGCCCTCGCTCTCGTCTGGTGGGAGAGACGGATTCTCGGCTTCTGGCAGGACCGTCTCGGTCCCAATCGAGTCGGACCGTTTGGAATCCTCCAGGCGCTCGCGGACATGATCAAACTCATGTTCAAGGACGACTGGCTGCCGCCGTTCGGCGACCGGTTCTTCTTCGTGCTCGCGCCCATCGTGGTGGCGGGATCGATGCTGCTGGCCTACGTCGTGGTGCCTTTCTCCCCCGGCTGGGTGATCGCCGACTCCAACATCGCCATTCTGTGGTTCCTGGCGATGTCCTCGCTGGCGGTGTACGGCGTGCTCCTGGCGGGGCTTGCCAGCAACAACAAGTACTCGTTGCTTGGTGGGCTGCGTGCAGCTGCGCAGATGGTCACCTACGAAGTGTTCATGGGTCTCTCGTTGCTGGGCGTGGTGATACACGCCGGGACGTTCAGCCTGTCGGGCATCGTGGAGGCGCAGGCCGAGGGGCTCTGGTTCTGCATCCCGCAGGCTCTGGGACTGGTCATCTTCTTCATCGCCGGTCTGGCGGAGTCGCATCGACTTCCGTTCGACTTGCCGGAAGCCGAGCACGAACTGACCGCCGGATTTCACACCGAATACTCGGGGATGAAATTCGGGGTGATCATGGCAGGCGAGTATGTGGCCATGATCCTGACCTCGTGCCTGACCGTGCTGCTTTTCTTCGGAGGATGGCTGGGTACTCCCGAAGGTTGGGGACTGGACTGGGTGCATCCCATTGTCTGGTTCGGAGTCAAGGTAGCGGTCGTCATCAACTTCTTCATCCTGCTGAGGGCGGCGATCCCGCGCCCGCGCTACGACCAGCTGATGGCGCGGGGGTGGAAGATCCTGCTGCCGCTGTCGTTGGTGAACATCCTGGCCACCGGCGCGATCCGGCTGGCAACTGTGTAGGGAGTCCCGAGTCATGCTGAGTCAGATCAGGACGCTGTGGACTGTGCTCTCGCACACCTTCAAGCGCAACGAGACGGTGCAGTATCCCGAGGAGATGCCGTACCAGGCTCCGCGCTATCGCGGTCGGATCATCCTCACTCGCGATCCGGATGGCGAAGAGCGTTGCGTCGCATGCAATCTTTGCGCCGTGGCGTGCCCCGTGGACTGCATCGCGTTGCAGAAGACCGAACGGGAAGAGGATGGTCGCTGGTACCCGGAATTCTTCCGCATCAACTTCTCGCGGTGCATCATGTGCGGGATGTGCGAAGAGGCATGTCCCACCTACGCCAT
Organism: Pseudomonadales bacterium; assembly: GCA_021295935.1. Classification (GTDB taxonomy): domain Bacteria; phylum Pseudomonadota; class Gammaproteobacteria; order Pseudomonadales; family Azotimanducaceae; genus Bin55. The sequence continues at coordinate 4,224 of JAGWBL010000002.1, read as the reverse complement.
CCAGCTGACTCCCGACTTCGAGCTTTGCGAGTACGAGCGGAGCAACATGGTCTACGAGAAAGAGCACCTGCTGATCCAGGGAACGGGCAAGTACCCGGATTACAGCTTCTGGCAGGTGGCAGGCAAGACGATCGAAGGCAAGGGGAAGGGTGAGGCTCAGCAAGAGCAGTCCCCGTCTGATCCACGCAGCAACCTGCCCTGAGCGCTGAGGAAGGAACGGCACGTGTACCTATTCCTGTTCGCTGTCGCTGGAGCTGTCTCGATCGCGTCCACGATTCTCGCCGTCACCCGCCTTAATGCGTCTCACGCCCTGGTCTATCTGATCGTGTCGTTGCTGGCCGTTGCGGCAGTGTTCTTCTTGCTGGGCGCTCCCTTTGCCGCGGCACTCGAGATCGTCATCTACGCCGGCGCCATCGTGGTGCTGTTCCTGTTCGTGGTCATGATGCTCAATTTGGGTCAAGGCTCGGTCGAGCGGGAGCGACGCTGGCTCAGGCCGGGCATGTGGATCGGACCCTCGATCCTGTCTGGAGCGCTGTTCATCACCCTTTTCGTCGTGATCTACCAGGAGACAGGGACGGAATTCATGAGCAAGGCAGTCGGGCCCGGAGAGGTGGGCGAGCGCATGTTCTCCGCCTACATCCTGGCCGTTGAGCTTGCCGGGATCCTCTTGTTGGCGGCTCTGGTTGGCGCGTACCACCTCGGACGTCGGTACATGACGGACCGCCGAGAAGAGAATTGAACTCGGTGGCGAGCATCCCAGCCGACTACGCGCTCTATCTTGCACTGGTTCTCTTCCTGATCGGCCTGTTCGGCGTGTTGCTGCGCCGGAACGTGATCTTTGTCCTGATGTCGCTCGAGGTCATGATGAACGCATGCGGCCTGGCGTTCGTGTCGGCAGGAGCCGCCTGGGGCGTCGCCGACGGTCAGATCATGTTCATGCTGATTCTGGCGTTGGCGGCCGCGGAGGTCGCCGTGGCGCTCGGGCTGGTGTTGCAACTTCAAAAGCGCTTCCGGACCTTGGACATCGACTCAGCGAGCGAGCTGCGCGGATGAGCGAGCACTTCTGGCTCATACCCGCGTTTCCACTGGCGGGATTCCTGGTTCTGTTCCTGTCGCACGGGAAGCTGCCCAAGCTGGTTGTCGCCGCGGTCGGAACGGGCAGTGTGGGAGCGTCGGCGGTGGTCGCGTTCTTCCTCGGCGCGGAGCTCCTGGGGAGCGGTCAGCAGACGATCACGCAATCTCTTTGGACATGGATGTCGGTAGGCGCGTTCTCGCCTTCGATAGTCCTGTACCTGGACAGTCTGGGTCTCGTCATGACCGGAGTGATCACAGGTGTGGGGTTCCTGATCCACCTCTACGCCACGGGATACATGTGGAAGGAACAGGGATACAGCAGGTTTTTCGCCTACATGAACCTGTTCATCTTCTCGATGCTGATGCTCGTTCTTGGCGACAACTTGCTGGTGGTGTTCCTCGGATGGGAAGGAGTCGGGCTCTGCAGCTACCTCTTGATCGGCTTCTTTCACGCGGATCCATAGAACGGATACGCAGCGCGCAAGGCGTTCGTCGTCACCCGAGTGGGCGACACCATGATGGCGCTCGGTCTCTTCCTGATGTTCCACGAACTGGGGACGATCGGCATCCAGTCAGCCCTGGACCAAGCTGCAGTGGCTTGGCCTGACGGTTCTGGCATGGGCACCGCGATCTGTCTGCTGTTGCTGGGCGGCGCCGTGGGCAAGTCGGCGCAGGTACCCCTGCAGACCTGGCTTCCGGACGCCATGGCGGGTCCAACACCGGTTTCGGCGCTGATCCATGCGGCCACCATGGTGACCGCGGGCGTCTATCTCATCGCGCGAATGCAACCTCTGTATCTGGGTTCGGAGGTCGGCATGATCGCCGTCGCGGTCGTCGGTTTGGTCACCCTCTTCATTGCGTCGTTCACCGCGCTGGTGCAATCCGACATCAAGCGCATCCTTGCCTTCTCGACGATGAGCCAGATCGGCTACATGTTCCTGGCGCTTGGTGTGGGCGCGTGGTCGGCAGGAATCTTCCACCTGATGACGCATGCATTCTTCAAGGCCCTGTTGTTCCTTGCGAGCGGGTCTGTGATTCTGGCATTGCATCACGAGCAAGACATCCATCGTATGGGAGGACTCTGGCGCAAGCTTCCCATTCCGTTCGCGAGCATGTTGATCGGATCGTTGGCTCTGGCGGCGCTGCCGGGAACCTCCGGGTTCTTCAGCAAGGACGCGATCCTGTTGACGGCATGGTCCGAGCCGCACGCCGGCATGCTGTTCTGGACAGGCGCCGCGGCTGCTGCCTTCATGACTGCGCTCTACACCACGCGCATGATGCTGATCGTGTTTTTCGGCGAAACCCGCACCGAGCCCCAGGACGGTTCCGGATTCAACATGTGGGGTCCGCTGCTGGTGCTCTGCGCACTGGCTCTGGGAGGCGGCTACTTCGGATTCGGGATTGTCGCGCCGCTGTTCGGCGAGTCCCCCTTGCACGCGGCGATGCACCTTGATCCAGTGGCAGTCGCGACCATGCTTGTTCCGATCGTCGGC
>JAGWBL010000002.1:0-1333 GCA_021295935.1 Pseudomonadales bacterium | reverse complement strand
GCAGGCGTTCTCGCGTGGCTTTCCGAACGTCTTCATCCAGCTCTCCCGCGCTGGATTTCCCTGTTGTCGTTCGCGATTGCAACCGTGTGGATCGTCGCGCTGTGGAACGGAGGGACGGATGCCGACGGACTCTACACCGCGATCGTCATGGACTGGATCCCCAGGTTCGGGATCGCGGTCGACCTCAGGATGGACGGACTGTCGCTGCTGCTGGCTGGTCTGACGTTGTTTCTGGGCGTGGTAGCGGTGGTCTCGTCGTGGACGGAGATTCACGCGCGGCTCGGGTTCTTCCAGTTCAACCTGATCTGGGTCATGGCGGGGGTATTGGGGGTATTCACCGCCTTCGATCTGTTCCTTTTCTTCTTCTTCTGGGAAGTCATGCTGATTCCCATGTACTTCCTGATCGCTGTCTGGGGTCACGAAGACCGTTCCTACGCGGCCATGAAATTCTTTATCTTCACGCAGGTCAGCGGACTGCTGATGCTGGTTGCAATCGTGGCCTTGGTCTGGGTGCATCAATCCACGACCGGCGAACTCACCTTCAGCTTCGATCGCCTGCGCGCGAGCAACATCGCGCTTTCACATCCGCAGCTGGGATTCTGGCTGATGCTGGGGTTCTTCATCGCGTTCATAACCAAGCTCCCAAGCGTTCCGGTTCATACGTGGTTGGCCGATGCGCACACGCAGGCCCCGACTGCGGGATCGGTGATCCTTGCCGGCATCCTGCTGAAGACCGGCGGCTACGGAATCCTCCGATTCACGGTGCCGCTCTTTCCCACGCCCTCGGTGAGCTTCTCCTTCGTGGCGATGTTGCTGGGGGTCGTGAGCATCCTGTACGGCGGGTACATGGCGATCAGGACATCAAGCGCTTCGTCGCCTACAGTTCGATCGCTCACATGGGGATCGTGCTCTTGGCTGTCTACGCCTTCGACACGAACGGGCTCGGCAGCCAGGGTGCCGTGATCACGATGGTGGCGCACGGCTTCTCCACCGCAGCCCTGTTCATGATGGCCGGCGCCTTGCAGGAGCGGTTGCACACGCGGGAGATGCCCCGCATGGGCGGGTTGTGGATGAAAGCCCCGAGGATGGGGGTGATCACCATGTTCTTCGTGATCGCGTCGGTCGGGATGCCGGGGCTGGGCAACTTCGTCGGGGAGATCCTGGTCCTGTTCGGGGCGTTCGAGGCTCACGTGCCGCTCACGGTGTTCGCCACGCTGGGAATCGTCGTTGCAGCCGCCTACGGACTGCTGTTGCTCCAGCGCTCGTTCCAAGGGGCCCCCAATCCGGACATTGGCGAGATTCGGGACTTCGGACTGCGCGAAATGAGCGTCAT
>JAGWBL010000109.1:4708-5641 GCA_021295935.1 Pseudomonadales bacterium | reverse complement strand
CCAGTCGCTTCGTCGGGAACTCGCCAAGGGTTCTATTGCCGCGAATTGTCGCCGCGCTTGAGCGGAGCGCTCGGGACAAGTCGAGGGCGTGATGCGGGTTTCTCTGCCGGCTTCTCGGTGAGTCGCGTGAGCACGCCGTTGCTGATAGCGAACTGGTAGATCTGGGAATGGATGCAGCCGGTGAGGCAGTCGCCCCAGGCGTCCCTTGCCGTGATTATCCAACCGTCTGAACCTTCAGCATGCACCGTCAGCTCGGGTCCATCCCCCACCAGCCGGTCGAGTTCAGCGTATTCGACCCCCTCGATGTTCCTGTACTTGGCTATTGCCACGACGACGATGTCAAGACTCTCGAAGTTCGCAACCAACAACCCGGACGCCGAAGAAAGCTGCACCTCGCGAAGTCCGTACTCGCTGTTCAACGCGTCGAAGGCCGAATTCCCGGTCACCAGTCGGACCTCGGTGGCGCCATCCTTGAAGTTCCCGGAGACGGACGCGAACAAGGCCGGACTCAGTCTCAGGATCATGCGGTTCAGATGGGACGGTCTCGCACGGATGTGAGCCAGTTCCGGAACTTGCTCGCGAAACACCGCAAGTACCTCTTGCATCTCTTGCACCAATCGCTGCCGAGTCTCTTTCACATCGGAGCGCTGCGAGCGCGAGAATCTCAGAGCGGACCGAGCCAGGATCTCCGCCTCGGACAGTTCCTCGTGTCCGCTGCCGTTGATGAGCGTGACCAAAGGCGCTTCGGTTCGCGGAGGATCGGCACCGGGCCCGCGAAGACCGTCTGAGCCAAAATCATCGCTGCGAGAGCACAGCTCGCGAACGCGCTCGTCTTTGCCGCGGCCGAGCGATTCATGCGGCGGGGTGGTTGCGTTGCAGGACAGCGAGGCAGTCGAGTACGCGTTGCTGTGTCGCGTGGTGCGATTCGTGCTG
>JAGWBL010000109.1:0-4702 GCA_021295935.1 Pseudomonadales bacterium | reverse complement strand
GTGCAGATGGCGGACGGACTTGGGTTGGTGTCCATGTGCTTCCCCGCGAAGAATCCCATGTGGACGCCCACGCCGCTTGGAAAAATTCCCACGATGACGTCGCCCCACTTGAGACGGTCGAATGGCGCATCGAATCTCACCAATCGGTCCGAATCGTGAGTGAACAGGTTCTCGATGACCTTCTCCGTGCCCGGCTCGGCCAGCGAGCGAACCATGAATTCGGGGTAGGCGCGCACCGGGCGAACAACGGTTGAGGCACCCGCTTCGAGCATCCGCTTTCGGTTTACGTCATCCACCGATTCCGCCACGATGGTGGGCATGACCGTGTCCAGAGACTTGCAGACGGACTGTATGCGGCTGAGGATGTCGAACGTATAGGCATCGGATCGAGTATCGCTTGCGTCGTTGGCGATTACCACGATCTGCGCGGCGAACGCCGCATTCGCCGTCATCAGATTCTCCGTGCTCTCGGCCACGCCGGTGAAATGAGTGACTCCCTGTTCGACAAGCATATTGGGGAGGCCGTTCGGGAATCGGTCCGTCAGGATCTGGATCGGCACGTCACCGAGGGAAGGGGTCTCACGAACGTGTCGCACGAACCTTTCCAGGTAGCGATCCGTGTCGTTCGCGGGAACGTTGATGATCAAGAGGTGGTGTTTCATATTGCTCCAACGGTGTTCTCCGCGGCGTCGACGCTCTCGGGACAGCACACGGAAGTCGATCAGATCCGATGCCACTTGAGCCAGCAGGTAGATGCCGAACATGTAAAGGCAAAGGGTGGTGGTCCATCGGCCAAGGGCGGTCTCGGCGGAGTAGTCGCCGTAGCCCACGGTCGTTGCGGTGGTGAGCGTCAGCCAGAGAGCGTCCTCGAACGCCAGTCCCTCGAACGCCATCATCGCCAGCGCATGGACGAGGAATACGAGAGCGAGCACCGAGGCCACTCGCACGATCCTGCGCTGGATGGCGCCGGCTATCGTCCGACTGAAACGGTAGTACCGTCTCCGCTTCAGAAGAAAGGGAAACATGTGGGCACTTGCATGGCCAGAGCGCGGATCAGTCCTCGGTTGCCTAATCGCCGGAGAGGTGGTGGTTCACCTCGTCCATCACTCTCTGCTTGAGTCGCTGCGGCGTGGCCTCGGAGATGCCATAGCGCTCAGCGAGCGCCTCAAGATCGCTCGCGCCGAACGAAAGGCTGATTCTCGGTCGCTGGATCTTGGGACAGGACAATCCGACGATTTTCCTGACGTAGTCGGAATAGCTGAGGTTCTGTTCTGCGGCAGCGAGTCGGATGCGTTTCATCAAGTCCTGCTGGAACTCGAAGTGAAGCTGGACCTTGCCCAACGCCGCCTGTTCCGGTCGCAGCCTCTTGCCCGCGTCGACGCTTCTCCTGCGTGCGGAGGGCATCAGTCTTTGACGCAAGGACCCGGTGTGCCGAGGGAGTGGCGTGTTGCTCATGTCGCGTCCGCTCAGGAGGTCTCCTCGCCGGGCCACATCGCATCGATGACATCCGCATCCACGAACACCTCAGCCGTGACCTCAGTGGTTCCGTCTCCGTAGACTTCCACGCACAGACCGAATCGGCCGCTGGGATCCTCGCACTCGTGCGCACGGAACTCCTCGCCTTCGTCGTCACCGATCTGCACCGTTCGACAGTCCTTGTCGTGGAAATAACCCTCGGCGGAGTTCCTGGTCTGGGAGTAGCGAAGCGCGGTCCATCCGCCGTACTCCGGCATCTTCTCGACGCGATCCAGATCAGCGAACCCCTCGTCCCACAGGGTAGAAAACTCGTTCTCGCCAAACAATCGAACGACGTCTCGCTTCGGAACCATGCGAGCGAGAGTCAGTTTCCTTGGATCCTTGTCCCGGAACAAGAGGAACAGGCGATCGCCGGTCTCTCCAGCCAAGGTCAGCTGGGGATAGACGCCGTCCTCGTACTCGTAGGCAGCGATGCTTTCGACTTCGAACGTCTTGCCTTGGACGTCAGTGGGAAGAGCCAGTCTGTGCTTGAACGAGATCAGGTCACCGGAGCGCAAGTCCCCTGCTGTCGCGACTGTTCGAGCGGATTTCTTGCTCCCGAATCGACTCCGGAGGATCGCTCGCAGTGGCACAGGTCAGCTGGCCTGCTTCGCTTTCAGGCGAGCGAGGACGTCGGTCGCGCCCGGTCGTGCGGCCCCTTCGATGCCCTTGGCGCGCAACCTGGCATCGATGTCGTCGGTGGATTCCTGCTCTTCCAACCAATCCCCGGCCTGCATCCGGTCCTGCCAGTTCTGCTGCTTGTTCTTGACCCGCTCCAGAGCTTTCGAGACTCGGTGCGAACTCGAGCCGGTCGCCGCGAAGTTCTTGGACACGCTTGATGTTGCGCGCTGAAGCTCCTCCATGGTTCGGACCTTTTCCAGCTCTCGCTTGTTCTTCTGGATCGTCCGCTCTCGGGCCTTGATCATCTTGTGGATCTTGTCGACTTCATCGTTCAGCGAAGCCTGTTCCCGCGCCTTGTCGTTGCGTTCGTCCTCGATTTCCGCGATGCGCTCGGCCACCTCGGTGGCAAGTGCCTCTTCGCCGGCATTGAGGGCGGCCAAGGCCTTGCGTTCGTAATCGGCGGCATCGTCCGACAGCGTGGCTACTTCGCGCCTGAGCTTGATCTCGGCGCTCTTCATGCGCGTCAGGCTTTGCCGAGCACCGGCTATCGCGGTCTCGGCATCGCGTATCTCCTGTTCCAGGATGCGAATCGCGTTGGCGTCGACGATGGACTCGCCCACTTCGCTGGCTCCACCCCTGAGGGCGGTCATCATGTCTCTGAGCACTCCCATTCTCTTCTCCTTTTCTTCTCGGTTCGGTGCGATCTAGTTCAGCAAGTGCTCGACGGATTCGAGCACGTCTATGGTGTTCTCTGCCTGGATTTCCAGTTCGTGGGCAACCACCTCGAATCGGGTGGAGAGCGCCATGGCGCCGAACAGGATGAACGTGTTTCCTTGCAGGCCCACCGAAGAGAGCGGCAGCGCGGGGCTCAACCTGAGGAATGATTCATGCAGCTCGCCCAGACTGTCGGCCTTGACCTCATCCTTGGAGAACAGCGGGGTCACCGAAATCAGTTGAGTCTCCGTCTTGGTCAGGTGCATCGGGAACTCCTCGAAGCCGGTGCACGTCACTTCCAGCACTCCGTCTTCCATCACCATCGCGTCGAAGGTCGTGCCGTCATCACTCTCGTGATCGTTGAGGCGGTACGCCAAGTCAGCCAGTGTCATCATTCACCCATCTCCTCTCCCTCTCCTTGGCATGGTGCGACGCGCGCTGAACGGCCGAACGAACGCGCTTGCGGATTGGACATATTATGTCAAAAGGAGTTCCGTCGGGCAAGTTCAAACGCACAGGGACAAGACGCTTCAGGGCACCGCAGGAGTGAAGAACACTCCTCGATTCCTGTGCCAAGACTGCTGGTGGTACTGGAACAGGACGTGACTGCCAAGGCGGTTGATGGCGATGCCCTGGGTCTTGTCGTAGTAACCGGCCGGGAACGAGAACGCGGCAAGCACATGCTCCACCGTCAGCCATCCATCGGGAATTTCCGCCGAGGGATGCCGGGCGATGCGTTCCGATGCCGTTGCACCCGAGAGCACGCCGATGGACCACCCCCATTCTCCGAAACTGGGAACATTGGCCCTGTACTGCTCGACAAGGAACCCTGCGGCTGTCATCGTTTTGCCGATGGACAGGAAGGCTTCCTTTGCATGGAACGGAGAAGTCGATTGGGTTGCCAGCACGCCGTCCGCGCCGAGCACCTGTGCGATTCTGGCGAAGAAGTAGTCACTGTACAGTCGATTGAGATCCGGATGACTGGGGTCCGGCAGGTCTCCGATCACGACGTCGAACGCGTGTCCTTCCGCGGCAAGCCGCTCGACTTCGACAAATGCGTCGCCGATGACGGTGTGCACTCTCGCGTCCAAGAATGCCTGTCGATTGAGGTGGACGAGTTCCCGCGACAGCGGCGTGGGTGCGGTGGCGTCGTTGCCGCTGAACAGGCCGACGACTTGCTCGTCGATGTCGATCAGTACGACTTCCTTCGGATTCCAGCGCAGCAAATCCCGGAGCGCGAGACCATCGCCTCCCCCCAACACCAGCACGTTGTCACGCCGGTTTGCCGCCAGCATGGCGGGCGTGGTCAGGAACGCGTGGTAAATGGCCTCGTCGTTCGAAGCAAACTGCAGGCGGCCGTTGATGTACAGACTCAGGACGTTGGGCAGGTCGGGAGCGATGTGCCGCTTGGTGATCACGGCATTCTGGTAAGGGGACTGCAGGCGATGCACGACCCGGTCCTTGAACAAGGTGTCCTCCAGGCGATGCATCCAATCGTTGCCTAGCGTCGCCACCACGACCACTACCGCAACCATCATTCCGTGACCCAACCAGAGCGCGACGGCGGGACGAAGTTCGCGTCGATACACCGTCAGAAACGCAAACCCCACAAGGGTGTTGAGGGCTGCGGTGCCGACCGCGGCGTAGATGATCGGCATTCGCAGGCAGACGAGCACCCAGATTGCGGCCCCCACGCCCGCGCCGATGTAGTCGGCACCATACATTGTGCCGAGGTTGTGTTCGAGGTGTCGGGCGTGGACTTGTTCGCGATCGCGAGCGATGTGAGGGATCTCCATGCCGATCTGGAATCCGATGCAGAAGCCCAGGTCGAACGGAAAGACCCGGGAAAGCG